>CAVEOB010000004.1:0-56579 GCA_963617265.1 Mediterraneibacter gnavus | reverse complement strand
GCATTAAGAAGATATAAAAATGGAAACGGCAGAGAATAAGATAGATATTTTTGCTTTAACGGATTCACATCAAGAAACCCGTAAACTTTGCCGTCTGTTTAGTAAAATTATAGAAAAAGCGCCGGAAGGCGGTAAAAATACCCTGATTTGTGATTGCGGCGATTTGTTTAAAGGAATATACGACCGCGAGCTGAGTATTTTAAGCTATGAAATTCTGCGCCGCCAATTGCCTGAGGCAAAAATTGTTTTGGCGCTGGGCAATAACGATTTCGGGTTCAATTTGGAAAGTTTTAAATTTTTGCAAAGTGCCTGCAAGCGTTTTAACCAATCCAATATCCATGTGCTGTGCGCAAATCTGCTGGATTTAAACACCGGACGCTGTCCAAGCTGGGTAGACCCTTATATTTTGTTGGAAATAAACCATAAAAAAGTAATGGTTACGGCATTTTGCATCAATCAAATCCGCTTAAACAAATATGGGGTTGTGCTAACGGATATTCCCGAAACTTTTGCCGCTATGTCCGAGGTGATTCGCCACATTGAACCGGACGCTTTGATTGTGCTTAATCACGCGCTGGAGCCTTGCAGCCATGATATATATGCCACTGCCGCCGCTAAAGGTATTCGGTTGGATTTGCTTTTGGGCGGTCACGAACACGCGCCGGTTGCTCCCGATGAAAAAGAGCGTATGTATTATCCGCAGGCGTTTAGCAAAACCATGCTGCACTTTAATTTGGGCTTTTTGAAACACCATACGGATCTGCAGTTTATCGAAGAAATAAATGTAAAACAAGCCGAAATAAATCCGGTATTTGAGCCTCCGCTGGTAGAGTTTGAAGAAAAGTCCGGTTTGAATATTCCGGTTGCCAAAAGCACGCTTAATTTAGAAAAGCTTTATTCTAATCCTTGCTCTTTAGGTACTTTTATTGCCGACTGTATGCGTGCTGCCGCCAAAACGGATATAGCGCTGATTTCCACCGGTTATACCAGCCACGCTCTGCGCTATGAAAAAGACAAAATACTGACGCACTACAATTTGGAAAGAGCCTTTTCCGCCGATGTTCCTTTGCAGACGGTGTCTGTGACTCCGCAAGAATTGAAAGAGGTGTGGAACAACGCTTTGAAATATCGTTATTTAATCCCTGGGGGTAATGTGCGTTTTCTGCAAGGTTCGCAAAATATTGAGGTTTGCTGCCATCAGCGCTATGATAACAATGAAGGCGAAGTAACGCAGATTTATATTAGCGGAGAGCCTTTGTTCAAAGAAAACGGCAAGCCTTTATATGATGACAAAGTTATTACCTGCGCGGTAGATCCGTTTATTGGCGCCGGTGAACAGGGTTTTGATGTGCTGCGTCCGCTGCCTAAAGAAACATCGTTGAAAAATAATCACTTAGTCAAAATAAAAGACTTATTTAACCGCGCTATTAAAGAGGCGGAAACAAAATATCCCGAAGGCAGCTCATATCCAAGCTTTAAGCTGACAGATGCTAATTAAGCAAATAAGGTTTTGATAATCAGTTTTAACTTGCCGATGTTATTGATGTTTGGTTTTGGCGAAATAATTTCCCAGCCGCGGTTGTTCATTTGCTCAAAATAGCATTGGCTTAAATTTGCCAAATAATAAAGCGGCATAACCGATTTTTTGTTCATTTTGCTTAAAAAACGGTTGGCGGTGCTGAAATATTTTTTTGCATCTGCCGATAAATATTGTCGGGCGGTAGAAAGGTTTTTATCTTCCAATACCGCAATAGGTGTGTCTTTATTGACATTGGCTTTTTGCAGCAGTTCCTGCGGAATAAAAAGGTGACCAGCTTTTGCATCGTCTTTTATATCGCGCAGAATGTATGTAATCATCAGGGCTCGACCTAAGTTATCTGCCAATTTTTCACGTGTTGCCGGCTTGCTTTCCCCGATAATGGTCAGGGTCAGGTTAAGCGGCACTACGGCTAAGCCGTGTAAATATTTTTCAAAAACTTCCAGCGACGGCGCTTGCAGCGGCTGCGGAACATCTAAAAATGCGCTGTCCAAAATCTGCGACATTTGTTCCTTAGGCAAATTAAAACGCATGCAGTTTTTATAAATTTTACGTCCGATATTGGTTGTCGGGACTTGCTTGTCATAAATATTGTCCAGCTCCTCGCGCCAAGCGTTAAGCAGCTCGGCTTTTTCTTCTGCCGGCATTTTAGAGCGCAGAATATTACTGATGTGGCGGCAAAAGGCAAACAGCGTATAAATTGCCTCGCGCTTAGGCTTGGATAGACCGCGCATGCACCAAAATAAAGAAGGCTGGCTTTTTTTCACAATATCGCCGACAGATAACATTTAGATTCCTCTATTACTAACAGACTTTCGCTTAATTACCGCGAACTGCCATAAACTATATAAAAAAATCCAAGTGCAGTCAAGAAAAGTCGGTTTATGCTGTTTATTATTTATAAATTGTTTTGTTTGTAGGTTGGCTTTGTTCAGCCATATAGCCAGCTTAAATTTCAGCCGTTTGCTTTTTACTAAAGATAAAATTACTTTCGCGCTTTTATAAAGTCCTTTCAAGCGGCTTTCTTTTTGCCGTTTGCTCATTTTGGCTTTTTTAATAAAATCAGAATTTTTTTCAAAATTTTCTTGCAGAAACAATATAATAAAAAGCGAAGTCAAGGGCAGATAGGTGCTTGGATTCTCATCGTACGACACCAAAATAAGACGGGCAAGCGGCGACATCAGCCGATTAAGAATTTCTGAAACCTGCGTGCCGGAAGTTGGAGTTTTGCCTGCTGCCGTATAGCGCCAAACTGATAACGGTTCTAAAAGCAGGGAAATTGAAATATTTTCTTTTAAAAAATTCTGTTGCAGCTTAAAGATTAAGCTTTGCTGCAGCGGACACGTTTTGCGCAGAGCTTTTTCCAGCAGCCGCAGTTTTTCCAAACGCTGGGCAGTTGAAATTTTAGGGTTGGAAAAATGACGCTTTCCCAGCTGCAAATAAGCCAAATACCCAGCTGTTAACTGCCGGTATTCTTTGGCTGCAAGTTCGGCAGGATTATTTCCGTTAAGCATTAGTTTGTTCAATCCATTGGGCAAAATCGGTCAGCGCGCGTTTGCAATAGGCTTCTTTGCGGTCTGCTCCTTTTATTTTGCGGAATTTGCCGTTAGAGGTGATTTCTCCTTGAATAGTCGGGAATATGCCGAAATTTATATTCATCGGCTGATAGTCGGCTGTGGCATCTGCAAGGTGACCCAGCATAGCGCCGCTGGCTGTAGTGCGCGGCGGCAGAATAGGTGTTTTTCCTTTAATCAGGCAAGCGGCAAAATATCCGGCAAGCATACCGGTATCGGCGCTTTCCACATAGCCTTCGCAGCCGCTGATTTGACCGGCAAACATCACATTAGGCTGCGCTTTCAGGCGCAAAAATTCATCAAGCAACAGCGGACTTTGAATAAAAGTGTTGCGGTGGATTCCGCCAAGTCGGGCAAATTCAGCATTTTCGAGCCCCGGAATCATCTTGAAAATTCTAGTTTGCTCGCCGTATTTCATTTTGGTTTGAAAGCCGACAATGTTGCGCAGCGTATCTTCTTTATTGTCTTGCCGCAGCTGCACCACGGCATACGGTTTTTCGCTGGAATGCGGATTCGTTAAGCCTACTGGCTTCAGCGGACCGAATAAAAGCGTGTCGACGCCGCGTTCCGCCATAACTTCAATCGGCAGACAGCCGTCAAAATAATGCGGTTCTTCAAAATCATGAAACGGCATTTTTTCTGCTTTCAGCAATTCGTCGACAAAGCGGTAATATTCTTCTTTGTTCATCGGGCAGTTGATGTAGTCGTATTTATCGCCTTTGTCATAGCGGGACTGATACCAGGCTTTGGAAAAGTCTATGGATTCTTTATAAACCACCGGAGCTATGGCGTCATAAAAAGAGAGTGATTTTTGGTCGACTTTATTTTTTATGGCTTCGATAAAAGCGGTGCTGGTCAGCGGACCGCTGGCAATAATGGTTAACGGCGCGTTGGCTGTTGGAAATTCGGTAACTTCCTGATTTATGACTTCTACCAATGGCGAAGATTTTATTTTTTCAGTTATAAATTTGGCAAATCCGCCGCGGTCAACCGCTAACGCACCGCCAGCAGGAACTTGAGTTTTGTCGGCAGCTTCCATAATCAGCGAGCCGAAACGGCGCATTTCCTCATGCATAAGCCCCACAGCGTTGTGTTCAGCGTCGTCAGAGCGCAAAGAGTTAGAACAAACCAGCTCCGCCCAATCCGCATTTTTATGAGCCGGTGAAAATTTTTGCGGTTTCATTTCAAAAATACGCACTTTAACTCTGCGTTTGATAAGCTGCCAAGCCGCTTCGCAGCCGGCAAGTCCGGCGCCGATAATTTGCACAACAGGTTCCATTTTCTTCTCCTTGTTTTTTTTGCTAACGTATCTTTTTATTTGCCGCTTGTAAACAATAAAACATTTACATTTTAAACCTTTTTTAAAAACAACTGCGTTAAACTGCAAATAATGTAATATCCGTTGGAATGCAAAATGATTTTGAACAAAGATAAACTTTTTACACTGTGTTTTATGGCTTTTGCTTTTTTAGGTGGCGAAACTTTGGCGGCAGATGAGAATGCCGCATCAGTCGGAGATAAAAATGCGGCAAACAGTTCGCTGCGTTCATATGTCAAAGAAGAAAATGCCGAACAAACAGCTAAAGAAGGCAATCCAGAAGAAAGCAAAACTTGGATAAACAATTTGGTTACGACCGTTGCCGAAAAAGGCGCGCAGGTAATTTCTTCCAATACGGATAATCAAGAGCCGCAATATCGAACAAACGCATCGGTGTTTGACATTTCCGGCGTAATGCTGCGAATGAACACCAAGCAAACCATGGAAGCCATGCAAAAGCGCGGGTATCAAAAGAACTCCGAAAAATTTGAAATTCCAAACTTTATCCGCTGGCGCTATGACGAGCAATGCCGCAACCAAGGCGTGGTCGGCTATGAGCGAACTGAAGCCTGCATTATAAAATTGGCGCAGAAAAATAATTATCAATATGTTGAACAAGTGGTTTTCAATAATTTTCGCACCAAAGAAAATGTGCGGGTGTTTTTTACCAGCAATTTTACCGGCAACAAAGCCTACCGCATTGTTTATATGAGCGAAGCCGCCAACATTCGCGGCAGCGGCGCCAAGGCTGATTATTTGCGCAATATCAAAATTTATGATTTTTGGAAAAAAATTAACCAAAAATACGGCGAGCCGGACAATAAAGAGCAGGTAATATGGGGACTTGGCGACAATAAGCCGATTCTTCAGGCTGCGACAGGGCGTTTAATGTTGTATGACCCAATGCTGCTGGAGCTTGACTATACTAGAATGTCACGTGAAGACCAGCGCTTTATGAACACAGATGTTTACACATTTTAAGGAGCAATAAAAATGGAATTGAGCAAAACGGAATTGTCCGAACTTATTTGCACGCGTATCAGCCACGATTTAATCGGCAATATCGGGGCAATTTCCAGTGCCTTGGAATTGATAGAAGATGACAACGGAATGTTGGACGACAGTACAAAAAAAATTCTGACTACCGGCTCAAACACTTTGATTGCCCGCCAAAAATTTTTCAGAGTTGCGTTTGGTGTGGATTCGCAAAAACTGCAGCCTGCGGACTTAGAGCGTTTATGTACTGATTATTTAGCAACTGTATGCAGCCGCGGTAACCCGATAACCTTAAAATTGCACCGTGTTTCACAGGAGCTTTCTAAAATTGTGTGCGTATGTGTGATGATTGCCGCCGAACTTTATATTAAAGGCGGAGAAATTTCCATCAGCGTCAGTACGGACAATATGATTGTCAAAGCGGTTTCGGACTTTAAGCTTTCAGCCTCAAAAATTGCGGCATACCAAAAGATTTTAGCCGGTCAAAAGGTTGATGAAAACGCTTCGCAGTATGCGCAGCTCTATTATTTGCAAAATCTATTAGGCGCGGACGTTTCTTTGAAATTAACCTCTTCCGAAACCGAAATGGAATTGATTATCGGCTAGCAGTTAATTTTATATTTGGGGTTTTGCTGCTTTTTGTATTTTAAAACTAAAAAAATAATTTGACTTTATTTAGTAAATTTTCTAGCTTTAAATTGCATCGGCTGATTACCGGTGTGAGGTTTAGAACCCTCTAATGGATAGCTGGTTTTTCCAGATGAGAAAAACTACCTTGTTGCGTCAGAGCAGGAAGGTGGTTAATAAGGCGTAGGAGCTTGCTCTTACGCCAAATACACTACACTATTTCCATTATAGGTTCTAACTTCCTGCTGCCTCTCATCAAGGCGGCTTTTTTTGTGGGGTTTAGAACCCTCTAATGGAGAAAGTGATGAAAATAAAATCCAAAGAAAACAGCTCCGGCAAACTGGTTTCGGTGATTGTTCCCGTTTATAATGCAGAAAAATATTTAGCCTTGTGTTTAGACAGCTTGCAGGCGCAGACATATCCTTATTGGGAAGCTATCTGCGTCAATGATGGCTCGGCAGACAGTTCTTGGCAAATTTTGCAGGAGTATGCGGCAAAAGACAGTCGTTTTGTGCTTATAAATCAAAAAAATTCCGGTGTTTCGGCAGTGCGTAACGCGGCTTTGCAAAAAGCCCAAGGTGATTATATCGCTTTTTTAGATGCGGACGATATGCTGCATTGCCAGTTTATGGAATATATGACAACTGCGCTGGAAAAAACAAATAGCGATATGGCTTGGTGCTTAAAAGAGAAAAAGCGTAAAAACCTGATAATAAAAAGCAATAGCTGTTCGCTGCAGGACGGCAGTAATTTATTTTTACACTATATTAAAAAACAAAAGCCCAAGCTGCAAATAGCAGTTTGGGGAAAATTGTATAAGCGGGAAATTTTAAAAGACTTGTACTTTTCGGCGGATTTTAAACAAATGGCTGAAGATTATTATTACTCATTTTTAGTGTTTGAACGAGTAAAAAAATCAGTATGCGTAAAAGAAAAGCTTATGTTCTACCGGCAGACAGAAAGCAGTTTGACACATCAAAAGTTTTCGGAGCGAGAAATTAACGACCATATTTTGCTGGCTCAAAAAATAATGACGCATTTTGCGGCAATGGAAGACATAAAAAGTTATGAACTGATGAAGAAAAATTTTTCGAGAATAATTTTTAGGCAATGCTGTTCGTATCCGTATTTCAAAAACGCTGATTATCAAAGCTATTGGCATAAATATCGGCAAATCTGCTTGGATTTAGCGGCGCAAAAGGTGTTTTTCCCGACAGAACTAAGCTTGTTTAACCGATTCTTATGTAAAATGTTTTTGAGCGGTGATTTTTCCCGTTTAGCATTTTGGCTGAAAATATACCGCAAAATATATGGTAAAATTTAGCACGCTTTATAATGAATAAAATTCTATACAACAAAACCCCACAGGGACAGACCCTATGGGGTTTTATTGGCAGAGCGTACAGGACTGCGTTTTACTTATGTAAAACTCTATCGCAACTCAAACAAAATCTCGCCGCGGTTGCTGCCGCAGCCCTTGCTCAATTAAGTTTTCGCTGCGTTTGCAGAGAAAAACTGTCATTTAGGACAGTTTTTCCTTAGCACGCCTTACGGTTCGAGTCCTACCGCTTTTACCACACAACAAAACCCCACAGGGACAGACCCTATGGGGTTTTATTGGCGGAGCGTACAGGACTCGAACCTGTGCATCCTTTTAAGGGGATGACGGATTAGCAATCCGCTGCATTACCACTCTGCCAACGCTCCATCAGTGATAACGAAAACATTTTTAACGTATGTTTTGCACCTAGTCAATAACTTTTTTAATTTTTTGCAAATTATTCCCAACTATTGAAATTTTTTTAATTTAGATTATCTCCACAGCAAGGAGAAAACCTATGGAATTATATTTGCTCATATCGCTTGTTTTTATCTATTTCATCACCGCCGCCATGGTCAATAAAAACGTGGTGCACCGCATATGGACTTTAGCATTTATTGCCGCATTTGTGGTAACGGCTGTGGCAATCGGTTTTTTGCGGGTAACCAATCAAGACGTGATGATGTCGGCGGATAACCTGAACTGGTACTATCTCTTATATATTTTTGGTTCTATGTCGGTGGTACTCGGTGTCATAAACTTGTGGATGTACCGCCGTCCGCTGTGGCAGATTTTGCGTAACGACAGCGCCGAAGACAACAAAGAATAATTGCAAATTTGCGTTTTTTGTGTAATATAGCCCCATAACAAAGGGGTATATTATGTTACGCATTAACAATATTTCTATGCCGCTGAACGCAAGCGAACAGCAGCTCAAACAAAAAGCCGCGCAAAAATTGGGGGTTAAAGAAACAGAACTCCAAAATTTCGCCGTATCCAAAAAATCGGTTGACGCGCGCAGCAAAAACAATGTGCATTTTGTATACAGCGTGGATTGCAATGCGGTTTCAACAGTGCGTGACAAAGATATTGAGCAGCTGCCGGAAGTGGAAAAACTAACGTTTAACCTCAAGGCTGACGGCGTGCGTCCAATTGTGGTTGGCAGCGGTCCAGCCGGTATGTTTGCTGGTCTTGCTTTGGCTGAAGCCGGTTTGAACCCGATTATTTTGGAGCGCGGCGCGCCAGTGGAGCAGCGTCAAAAAGATGTGGCGGCGTTTTGGCAGGGCGGCGAGCTTAAAGCCAATTCCAACGTGCAGTTCGGAGAGGGCGGTGCTGGTACTTTTTCGGACGGCAAGCTGATGACAGGCATCAAAAAAGACAAGTTCACCGCTAAAGTTTTGCAAGAATTTGCCGCCGCCGGAGCTCCTCAAGAAATTCTTTATTTGGCAAAGCCGCATATTGGTACGGATAAACTGCGTTTGGTTGTTAAAAATATTCGGCAAAAAATACTGTCTTTGGGCGGAGAATATCGTTTTAACAGTCAGTTAACCGGACTTGTTATCAAAAACGATAAACTTGCTGCAATTAAAATTACGAACGAAAAAGAAACTTATGAATTGCCAGCAAACAAGCTGTTTTTGGCTATCGGTCACAGCGCGCGCGATACTTTTGAGATGCTGTATAATTCAGGCGTGCACATGGAGCAAAAATCGTTTTCAGTCGGCGCTAGAATTGAACACAAACAAACCCTGATAAATAAAGCGCAGTACGGCAAAGCGGCGGAAAGCCCGTATTTGGGCGCGGCTGACTATAAAATGGCGGTGCATTTGCCCAACGGACGCTCGGTATATACGTTTTGCATGTGTCCGGGCGGTGTGGTTGTGGCGGCTGCTTCCGAAAAAGGACGTGTCGTGACAAACGGTATGAGCGAGTTTGCCCGCGCGGCTGAGAATGCTAATTCGGCTTTGCTGGTTGGTGTTTCCGAAAAAGATTTTGGTAGCAGCAATCCGCTGGCTGGTATGTATTTTCAGCGTAAATTAGAGGAAAACGCTTTTATTGCCGGTGACAAATCATATCGCGCGCCGGCGGTTTTGGTCGGAGATTTCTTGCGGCGCAAAGTTTCACAAAAGTTAGGCGAGGTGCGTCCGTCCTATCTTCCGGGGGTGGCTTTAGGCGGATTTAAACAGGTTCTGCCGGAAGAAATAGCGGATTCTTTGCGGCTGGGTATTGTGGAAATGGCTAAAAAATTGCACGGATTTGATTGCTATGACGCGGTTTTGACCGGAGTTGAAACCCGCAGTTCTTCGCCAGTGAGGATAGTGCGTGATGAAACCATGCAAAGCAATGTCAAAGGGCTGTATCCTTGCGGCGAGGGCGCCGGCTATGCCGGCGGTATAACCTCGGCTGCGGCAGACGGCTTAAAAGCGGTGTATTCGCTATCTAAATAATAGCTTCATTTTTGTGAAAAAAGTGTGTAAAAAAAACGACCGTTATTTTTACACACTTTACCTCTAATACTTTTAGTATACAATATTTTACGATTTTTTTGCAATAACTATTTAAGATTGCTCAATTTTCTTCATAATTCTGAAATATTTCGTAATATTACAAAAATAGCCTTTTTAGTGTGTAAAAATAACGGTCGTTTTTTTTACACAGCAGGGAGGATCGTATTATGTTTAAATTATTGAATAAATTGTGTTTTATCGGGGTTTTATGCATGGCTGCGACTCCGGTTTTTGCAAGGGTGTGTTTTTTACCGGACTCAAAAGATTGCGGAATGGGCAAACCTTCTGAGCCTCCTGTTTGCACAACCTGTTGCCAATATAACTCCCAAGAAGCAGCAGAAGCTAAAATAAAAGATAAAACTTGTGAAAAAGCCTATCAAAACGACAACAAATTATGCTGGTATATTAAATGCGACACAGATCTAAACCATAGCAACGGCATCTATGGCAGTATAAGTGAATGCAAAACTGCAGCCAAAAACGCTCAAGTTAATTCTAAATGTTTGGTTTGCGGCAATTGCTATAAGTTGGTGGCTGATCCAACCTGCAAAGATAAGGGATATATATCAAAAACAACTGGCTGCGGCAAAGAATATTTAGGATTCAAAGACAATGGCGAAACCGGTAGTGATGGCGTATGCGGTACTTGTGAAAAATTAGCCTGCTCGCAAATGGGCGGTTTGCAAACAGCTGCAAACTGTAAAACCGGTGAAACGTTTGTGCTTGGCGATAAAGTTGACGGATACAGCAACAAGTGCGGAATCTGTGAAACGAATAGCGAACCTACCACTATAACCTTTAAATTTAAATATACCTGCAACGGCGGGACTTGTCCAAGCGATGTTACAGGTAAGATAAAATATATGTTCTATGGTAACGGTACTGGCAGCAACGTTAACAACAATATCAGTGGAACAGTTATTCCTAAAACATTGTGGAATAATTTTGAAAGTATTGGAAAAGAACTTTTGTGGGGTCTGTCCGAAAACTTAGTTGATAGCACTAATCCGTATACCTGCACAAAAGCCGGTGATGACTGCGGACGCAAGAATGCCGACACCGGAAAATATGACAATGACGCTTGCAATGTAGCAGGGGTTGAAACCTATGAATTAAAATATCATGATTTCGATTTTGACAAGGAGGATAGTGTTTTTGTAAGCGATGCAGATGTTGCTATCCACCTGCTGAAAGATGAAAGCACAGGTGAAGACTTCTTTATGCCGAATGCGGAATATTTTGTCGCTGATACCGAATGTGCAAAAGATGCGGCGGACGACGCTGAGCGTAAAAGCTGCATGATTGAAAAAGCTAAGGCAGCCGGCTATACCGTTGTCAACAGTGAAGCTACTTTGCAAATTCCGTTAAAAGGCGGCGAGCAATGCGGCAGTGAATCTCCGTCTTCAACTAATAAAGAAGTCCATATATCGATTGATTGGGAGTATGTCGATGGAATTGTTGATGGCACAACTGGTCATTGTCTGAAGTTAATATCTGATCAACCAGTAAAAGAGGATATCACTGTTTTTTACGAAGGAGATGTAGATTGTTGGAGGATTGATGACCACTTGGGTGAGGGTTATGAAGATAATGGAAGTTATCAATTCCAAGGTTCTGCGACTATTTCTAGTGGAAGTAGCAGTGGTGTAGGTTCATGCTGGAAAGAATATTCAGGTGCATGTGGTGGACCAGGAGCTTGTAATTGTACTATGTATAATTTTAGTATCCAAAAACCAAGTTGGAACGGTCAAGCAAAGCCTAACGATGATGGAAATACTTATTATTACGATTGGTATGACTAATATAATTTGTCCCCCATGGCTTTGAGCGTTAGCTCATTCGCCGAGGATCTAGAACAATATAGCCGCTTAAAAAAGGAGGTAAGGCAAAACAAAAATCAAAACAACTAATCCTAATTATATCAAAAACTCCGATGGTTCCCAATCCATCGGAGTTTTTTGTACTGTATAAATAAAAAAGAACCGATATAAAAATATCGATTCCTTTTTTGTTGTTCATTCTCGTTTAGCCGCGAGAATAGAAGTTTGTGCTGCCATTGTCCATAACCATCAGCAAGCCATCGTTGAAACAGACAAAATCCATCCCGTTGGGATACAATTTAGCCAGGTCGTAGTCGGGTGTTCCGTCATAGTTGTAGACGAAATACTTGCCGTTACAGCGCAAAGCAAACAACCGGTGCGTGTCGTTTACGATGGTGAATTCTTCAACATTGTCAAACGACTTCCAATAGCCGTTGTAGAAAATGTTGGCTTTTTTACCGGTGAGCTCCGAGCAAATGGCAAAATGCTGGGTCGGACTGCAGTGAATGTGGTTTTGCTTTTCGCACAGCACCTCTTTGTCATAAAGAGAATACAGGCGATAGTTCCCCGGCGTGCCGCAAACAACTAAGCTGTCGCCTAAAAACAATTTGTTGTCTTCCGGTATTGGCACGGCAAACGACAGCTTGAAACCGTTGTAGCGATAAAGTTGCCATTTACCATTGCCAATAAAGGCAATGTAGCGCTTAGAGCGCTTGACTGCTTTGGCGGCGGCATTCAGCACAATTTTGCTGCCGTTCAGCAAAAGAATTTCGCTGCAAGCCGCGTCGACAATCAAGAAGTTGTCTTCACCGTGCATTTTGTGCACTGCAAATTTGGTGTGCGAAAAGTCGGAGACTTTTTTTCCCTCAAAATCGTACACGCCGTTAGAGCTGAAAATCAACCCCAACTCAACTTCCACCCGCGGAGCTGAATCTGTCGAAGCAAATTCCAGCGGCGTGATTTCAATGTGGCTTTCGTCATCGCAATCCATGTGGCAGAGATTGTACTTACCGTTGTTTTCAACAAGAACTAACTGAGAGTCCGCAAATAGTTTAAAATTCATAGCCAAATAATAAATTAAACAAAATTATACTTAAAACACTTTAATATATAGCATGGTTGGACAAAATTGTCAAATAAAAAAAGACAGCCGAAGCTGCCTGAAAATTTTATAATTTGCCATAAATTTTATTTTTTGATATTAGCGGTTAAAATCTGCAAAACTTTTACCAGTTCTTCTTTCATTTTAGCCCGTTCAACCACCATATCTACCATACCATGTTCCAACAGATATTCCGCCCGTTGGAAACCTTCCGGCAATTTTTCGTGAATTGTCTGCTCAATCACTCGCTGACCAGCAAAACCGATTAAGCAGCCTTTTTCGGCAATATTCACATCGCCGAGCATAGCAAATGAGGCAGAAACGCCGCCGGTTGTCGGGTCTGTCAAAATAGAAATATACGGAATTCCTGCTTCCTTCAGCTCGTTAATGGCAGCGGTAGTGCGAGCCATTTGCATCAGCGAAAGCATACCTTCCTGCATGCGCGCTCCGCCTGAAGCCGCCACGGTAATCAACGGTTCTTTGTCTTTAAGCGCTAATTTTGCGGCTTTAACGATTCCTTCGCCAACAGCAATACCCATTGAGCCGCCCATAAAAGAAAAATCCATAGCGGCAACCACGCTGGCAATATTGCCGATTTTGCCGCGGGCAACTTGAATAGCGTCTTCACATCCGGTTTTTTTGCGGTTGTTTTTCAGTCTGTCGCTGTATTTTTGAATATCTTTAAATTTCAGCGGGTCGTCTTGCACTGTCGGCAAATCAACCAACGTATATTTTTCATCGTCAAACAGCAATCTAAAGCGCTTTTCCACATACAAACGCAAGTGATGTCCGCAAGAAGTGCAAACATAGTGCGAGTCTTTCAGTTCTTTAGAAAACAGCATCTGGTTGCAATTCGGGCAGCGTACCCATAAATTATCGGCAATTTCCTTAGGAGTTGTCTTTTTGATTTTCGGACGGACTATTTCTGTCAACCAGTTCATTTATTTTCCTTTCTTGAAAACATATTCTTCAAAAAAAGCCAGCGAGCTTTGGCTTTTTCAGCTTTTTGCTCTTTGATTTCGGCTTTTTGAGCTTCGGCAGAGGCTTTAGCCTGTTGTTCCAAACCGGCAATATTTTGCTTTAAGCCGCTCACGGTTTCGTTTAATTTTTCTTGTTCTTTGTTCAGCGCCTTGTTTGTTTTACGCTGTAATTTCAGTTCTTTTCTCACCGGAGCTGCGCCAAACCAAGAGTTGATTTTTCCCCAAACAAAGCCGTAAGCCAAAAATATAAACAGAACAAGCTTGGTGTTTATATGCATTTCACTGTCCAGCGGCCAAAGAGACATCACAAACTTGTCTTCCGAAACCTGAGCGTTATAAATGCCCCAAAGCGCAGCCAGCACAAAAGGAATTTCAATTAAATAATGCAAAAGTTTCATGGTGCAGCCTCCTGCAAAAAGAAAAAGTTTTTATTATTCAGCATTCAAACGGTCGTGAAGTTCTTTGCCTGTTTTGAAGTGCACAATATTTTTTGACGGCACGTTAACGCGTGTTTTATTCTTTGGGTTAATAGCAACGCGCGGATTTCTGGTCCTTACCGAAAATGCGCCGAAACCTCTGATTTCAACACGGTCGCCGTCAGCCAAAGCCGATGTAAGCTTTTTGAACACGACATTAACAATGTTTTCAATGTCTTTCAAAGTCAGGTTTGGCATTTTAGCCGCAATTCTTTCAACTAATTCAGATCTAGTCACTTTATCCTCACATTACAATTACAAATTAAACAATTTCTTTTTAGATACACTTTTATTTTGAATATATCTATATAATTTTTAAGATTTTACACAAACATCAGGTGCGCGTAAATATAAAGGTTTAGGATAATTCAGCTTTTTTGCGTTATATTTTTGAATAGCGCAGGCAGCCAAATCGGCGATTGAAGCATTTTTATCCATGCGTATGGCGTGCAGAACCAGCCCGCTCGGGCGGTCTAAAAAACGCTCAACGCCGTTGCCAATTAAAGTTACGGTTTTTCCTTTAAGACGGCTGATGATTTCTTCATACGGCAGAGCCTCGGCATCGCAGAGTTTTTCTAAGCGTCCGTTAAACAGCTGAAAATAAAAGTCGGAGCGCTTTGTTTCAATAATCACGGCGTTATAATCCGAAAGTTCCGACATATCCAAAGAATGTGCATAAGCTTCAAAAGCCGACACTCCGGTAATTTTCAGGTTAGGGCAGGCTAAGCCAAAAGCTCGTGCCGCCGCCAAAGACGAGCGAACGCCGGTAAAAGATCCCGGACCAATACAAACCGCCAAAAGGTCTATATCGGCAAATTTAAGATTTTTTTCTTGCAAAATATTTTGAATTTCCGGCAGCAAGGCTTCAGCTTGTCCAAATTCCATATCCTTAACAAATTTTGCAATAACCTTATTGTCTTGCAAAAGAGCTATCGAACAGCTGTCCGCCGTGGTGTCAAAAGCCAATGTTAACATAGTTATCAACCTTTAAAAAAAATAAATTGCCTATTTGTTTGTGTTTATTTACTATAAATTAAGTAATAAGACAAACATTTTTTTTGTAAAGAAGATTTTGCAATGAACTCGGAAATGCTTAGAGATATAATTTTTATCAGTTTGCTGTTGGTTTTTATAATGCTCGGAATTATTGCCGCCCTGCAGATAAAAATATATAAGTATAAGCACAAAATTTATTTTATCCGCCGCGACAGAGAGCGCTGCAACGAGGTTTTGTTTGCCGCTAAGGACGGCTATTTCTGCTTTGTCTATCCCGACCAAAAAGTTAAAGATCCGCAAAAAGAAATTAAAGAAAGATGTTCGCGCCGTTTGGCTGTAATGCTGAATTTAGCCGGCGGAACCGCGGCTTCTTTTGTTGAAGTTGTAGATTCTTTTGCTAAAGAAGACGGAAAAATCCTAAAAAAATATGTAGATTTGCTGCAGCAGGAAGGTCGATTCTTTGAGGATATGCTCTGTCTCAAAAACAATCGGAATATTTGCGTTTACGGCAACAGAATTAACGGCGCCGACAATAATTTATACTGCGATATTGTTTGGTTTAGAGACGTGTCGGCGGAAACATTGAAAATATCCGAGCTTTCGGCAGAAAAGTCGGAGGTGGAAAATGTCTGCCGCGATTTGGAGCAAATGATTGACGGAGTCGATTATCCTTTGTGGCTGCGCGATGATAATCTGCGTTTGCTGGCGGTTAATAAAAAATATTTGGAATTTTCCGGCTCCTCTAAAAAAGATGTGCTGAATAATCAGGTAGAAATTTGCAACGCCAAAGGCGATAAAGTGGCGCTGACTTTGGCTGCGGCGGCGCAAAAAAGCAAAAAAATGCAAAAGAAAAATCTGAAAATAGTGCGCTCGGGAGAATTATTTAATTTTGAACTGCGCGAAAATCCGTATTATGCCGGAGATACCTTGGATAAAGTCGGAACGGTCGGCTATTTGGTGGATAACACGGCTTTGGAAAAAGCTAAGCGCAATTTTAAGGTAAATCAAAACAACCACTTGGAAATTTTGGGAGCGTTGGGCACGGCATTTGCTATTTTTGACAATCACTCAAAGCTCTATTTCTATAATGCTTCGTTTAAAAGCCTGTGGAATTTGGATAATGAATTTTTAGAAAAGACTCCGTCATATCTGCAATTTTTGGAAACTATCAGAGAAAATAAAATGTTGCCGCCGGTGCCGGATATCAAAAATTATAAACAAGAAGAAATGAGCGTGTTCGGCGGTTTGCTGGAAACGAAAGAAGATTTGCAGCATTTGCCGGACGGACGGACTATCCGCCGTTTGCGCACGCCGCATCCAAACGGAGTTATTTTTGCTTTTGAAGATGTTTCCGACCGTTTGGCAACCATGCGGCGCTTAAATGAATTGATGTCTATGCAGCAAAATATTTTGGATAATTTGAACGATTCGGTGCTTATTTTTGCGCCTAACCAGCGGCTTAAATTTTTCAACCGCGCCTACTTGCGGCTTTGGGGGCTGGATTTTGATAAATTGCAGGACGAGCCGAAAATAGAAGAAGTTATCGGTTTGCAAAAACTGTTCTTTTCTAATGTAGACGATTGGACGGCATTCAAAAAGAGTATGCTGGATAACATTATGTCGGGTCGGCGCTTTAATTTGCTGCGTGACGATGACAAAACTTTGACCGTGTCGCCGCTGATTTTTTATGACGGTTCGGTTATGGTGACCTATACTGTAAAATAGGGTTGCAATCTGCGCTTGAATATATAAAATATAAGCAGAGGATATGAAAATGGAAGATACGCAAACAGAAACTCAAGGCGAAACCGCTAAAGCTGCTTTTGATTGGAATAAAAAGGGCTTTGTTCCTTCAGAGCGCTTGTCTTTGCGCATAGACGCCCAAGAGGCGAACCGCTATCAGGCTAAGAACGGTAAGGCTAAACTGGGCGATTTATCGCCGGCTTTGAAGAGCTTGCGCAAAAAAGTCCGTAATCCGTATGATGAAGATGATGACAATGACAGCGCTCCTGACGATGAAGTTTTCAGACTGCTGCGCGAATTGGAGATGAACGCTAATGACGCGTCCAATAATGATACAACTCTCTTAAACGCCTTGTCTCCGGCAGAAAAACATTTTATCGGTCAGCGCAGCACCATAGAAAATAACCGAATGGAAGATAACGCTGGCAAATTCAACGCCATGCAGCAAGCCGACACTTTGTCGCGCAAAGCCGGCATTTCTAAAATGACTAACGATGATTATATGAACCATATACAGGACGCAATATATAATCCGCGCCGTTTGCGTGAACAGACTTTTGAAGAAAATGTTGCAAAAAAAGTCGGGCTGAAAGGGCATGTTACCAAACATAACACCGGTAAGGTGGTAAAAGGCGTTAAAAGGATTGTTGAAACCACTAAAAATAAAAAAGTTAAAGGCATGAGTTTTGACGACGCAGCTAAAATCGGCAAAAAGAATATGTCTAAAAACGCCACAGCCGAGTTGATTCTGCAAAAATCAGGACAAACCGCCCGTTTGAGCGAAATTAAAATGAAATCGCAAATAAAAAACAAGGATTCGAACCCCAAAGCGCCAAAGCGTTCATATTCGGCAGAAATGAAAAAGCTTTTGCGGGAGTCTTTGCAGAAAAATGACAAAGTCCGCTGACTTTCGTTAACAGGGGCAAAGTTACGATTTACTTTTTTTAAAAAGTGTATTAAACTAAAGAAAATTCACAAAAGTTTTGAGGATATATTATGGAAAATCAATATTATACGCTTATGGAAAAGCAAGATTTCTTTGAAATTATTGAAAATAAATATGGAGAATTGGCTATATTTATTGATGCGCGCGACGGAGCTCCGCAGGAGCCGGTTTTGGAATTTGACGGTAAAAAGACCGCTTTGCTGAAAAGAGATGAGCGCCGTTCCATTATTTTGGACAATATAGATGCTGAAACCAAAGAAGTGCTTGCCGGAGCCGAATTTGTGATGATTGTTGAAATGCAGGCGGATATGGTTGAGCGTGTTTACGGCGTGCCGGTTGAAAACGTTGAAGATATTGAATTTAACGGTCGCCGTACTCGTGCCGATGAGCTGTTTAAAGCTAAAAGCAAAGATGAAGTGCTTAAATCTTTCGGCGCAATCAAAGTTTGGACTGGCGGAGCAGCAAAATGATTGGTTTGGTCTTTGTTACGCATGGCAATTTAGCCAGCGAGTTTGTGGCGGCAATGGAACATGTTGTCGGCAAACAGGAAAATATTGAATGTGTCTGCATCGGTCCCGAAGATGATATGGAAGTGCGCCGGCAGGAAATTTTGCAAAAAGCGAAAAGTGTTGACTGCGGGCAGGGTGTTTTGCTTTTAACCGATATGTTTGGCGGAACTCCGTCTAATTTGGCGATGTCGGTTATCGGACACGGAAATTTTGATGTGATAGCCGGTGCCAATCTTCCGATGCTGATAAAATTAGCCTCGGCGCGGCAAAGTATGCCTTTGGAAGAATGTGTTGTTTGCGCGCAGGAAGCCGGTAAAAAATATATCAATGTCGCTTCTCAGCTTTTAAACGGAGCAAATAAATGAGCGAAGCGGTTGTTGAATTAGAAATCAAAAATCTTAAAGGTCTGCATGCTCGTGCAGCCGCGGCTTTTGTGAAATGCACTGCTGATTTAGATGTTGATGTCACGGTTGAAAAAGACGGTCAAAAGGTTGACGGCTCGTCAATTTTGGGACTGATGATGCTTGCCGCGTCCAAAGGCAGCCGTATTAAAGTTACAGCTGACGGAGCTGATGCTGAGCAGGCTGTGCAAAATATTTCGGATTTAGTTAATTCTTTGTTTGGTGAAGAACAGTGATTGGCAGTCCGGCACCGCGTAATAAAACCATTGTTTTGTCGCCGCGTGAAGAATGCAGCTACGCTAAAAAAGCTATAAAGCTTTCTGCTGCGGCAGAGCCGTCGGCTTTGCTTGATAAAATTGTGTGGCAGGATACTTTTAATGCGCTGCGCCATGTGCCGGATAATTTTGCCGATTTGATGATTGTCGACCCGCCGTATAATTTGACCAAGAATTTTGGTAAAAACACGTTTTATCAAATGGATTTGACGGAATATAAAAAATGGCTGGACAAGTGGCTGTCTAAAACCGTGCGGATTCTCAAACCTAACGCCAGCTTGTATATTTGTTCGGATTGGCAGAGTTCTATAGTAGTTCCGCTGGTTGCCGGCAAATATTTCAAATTGCGCAACCGAATTTCTTGGGAGCGCGACAAGGGGCGTGCCGCCGCTAATAATTGGAAAAATTGTTTGGAAGATATATGGTTTTTTACCATGTCTGACGAATATACTTTTAATTTGGACGCGGTGAAAATGCAAAAAAAAGTGCTGGCACCATATCGCGACGGTAAGGGAAAACCTAAAGACTGGCAGGAAAAAAATGGCGAAAAAACCCGTTTGACGGCACCGTCCAATATTTGGACCGATATCACGATTCCTTTTTGGTCAATGGCGGAAAATACCGAGCATCCTACTCAAAAACCCGAAAAATTGATTGCAAAGCTGATATTAGCCTCCAGCAATGCCGGCGATGTGGTGTTTGATCCATTTTTGGGTTCTGGAACTACGGCGGTGGTTGCTAAAAAATTAGAACGCCGGTATTTGGGCATAGAACGCGAGCGCAAATATGTGGCATTGGCGCTTAAACGCTTGGAAATGGCTGCAAAAAACAAAGAAATACAAGGGTATGAGCAGGGAATTTTTAAGAACCGCAATTCCGGTGCTGAATAAATGAGAAAAGTCTTGAGTTTTCTCATTTTTCAACTTATATATAGTGCAGATATATAGTGCGGAGAATTTATTTTTTTTAAGGAAAATCTGATGAGATTTGGAAAAAATGCGATTATTTGGTTGTTAGCCTTTGTGGCACTCTCTTTTGCAATGAGTTTTATGGAGAATAAGAATTTTTCCTCCGGCTATGAAAATTTAGCATTTTCCGATTTTATGAATGAAGTTAAAGGCAAACGCATTTCCGGTGTAACCATGACTGGTGCGCAAATTTACAGCGTATCGACCGACGGCAAAAAGTATATGACTTATGCTCCGTACAGCCCGACAACGGTTGATACGTTGCTGGCGAACAATGTGCGGGTTGATGCTAAGCCTCAGGATACTGCTGGCGACACATTTTGGAGCATTGTAATTTCCTGGTTCCCGATGATTTTGCTTATTGGCGTTTGGGTTTTCTTTATGCGCCAAGCCAGTGCCGGAAACAACAAGGCTATGAGTTTCGGCAAGTCGCGTGCTCGTTTAGTTGAAAACACCAAGCGTGTTACGTTTAACGATGTTGCCGGAGCTGATGAATCCAAGCAAGAGCTTGAAGAAATTGTTGACTTTTTGAAAGATCCGCAAAAGTTCCAGCGTTTAGGCGGTAAAATTCCAAAGGGAGTTTTGCTGGTCGGACCTCCGGGAACCGGTAAAACATTGCTGGCAAAAGCTGTTGCCGGAGAGGCAAATGTGCCGTTTTTCTCTATTTCCGGCTCAGATTTTGTTGAAATGTTTGTTGGTGTCGGCGCCTCTCGCGTACGCGATATGTTTGCCCAAGCCAAAAAGAACTCGCCTTGCTTGCTGTTTATTGATGAAATAGATGCTGTAGGACGTCACCGCGGCGCTGGTTTGGGCGGCGGCAACGACGAGCGCGAACAGACACTTAACCAGCTTTTGGTGGAAATGGACGGCTTTGAGCCAAACGAGAATGTTATTTTGATAGCCGCTACCAACCGTCCAGATGTTTTGGATCCGGCTTTGCTGCGTCCAGGGCGTTTTGATAGACAGGTTACGGTCAGCAATCCTGATGTTAAAGGACGTGAGGCAATTTTGAATGTGCATGTCCGCAAAGTGCCGTTGGCACGTGATGTGGATTTGTCGGTTGTTGCCCGCGGAACCCCTGGTTTTTCCGGTGCCGATTTGGCTAATTTGGTGAACGAGGCGGCTTTGCTGGCTGCCCGCCGCAACAAGCGCAAAGTTACTGCCGAAGATTTTGACAATGCCAAAGATAAAGTTTTGATGGGCAGCGAGCGCAAGTCTATGGCTATGGACGAGCAGGAAAAGAAACTGACTGCTTATCATGAAGCTGGTCACGCTATTTGCTCGCTGCATGTTAAAGAAACCGACCCTATCCATAAGGCTACAATTATTCCAAGAGGCAGAGCTTTGGGAATGGTGCAGCAGCTGCCGGAAAAAGACCAATATTCGTATACCCGCGCTAAAATGCTGTCTCGTTTGATTATCTGCATGGGCGGAAGAGTGAGCGAAGAGCTGAAGTTCGGCTATGACAAAGTTACTTCCGGCGCGTCGTCAGATATTGCCGCTGCTACCAATTTGGCTCGGGCTATGGTTACCGAATGGGGTATGAGCGATGTTTTGGGACCTGTGATGTATGCTGAAAATTCTAATGAAGTTTTCTTAGGTCGCAGCGTTACGCAAAATCAAAATATGAGCGAAGAAACCGCGCGTTTGGTAGATTCGGAAATTAAGCGTTTGGTTACGGAAGCTCATGATGAAGCTGCGAAAATTTTGAAAGAAAATGACAATGAACTGGAAACTTTAGCGCAGGCTTTAATGGAATATGAAACTTTGACCGGAGAAGAAATTAAAGAAGTGCTTGCCGGCAAAAAAATAGACCGTACCGAGCAGACGCCGGTTCCGCCGGAAAAGCAAACAAAAGTTTCTGTACCAGAAGTTTAATGAATAAAAGAGGTTAAAATGGATTTTAAAGAATTAGGTTTAACTGAAACCACCATAAAAGCAATCAACGAAGCTGGAATTTCTGTGCCGACAACCGTGCAGTCAGATGTTATTCCATCTATTTTGGCAGGAAAAGACGTGTTTGCCATTGCTCCTGCTGGCTGCGGCAAAACTTGTTCCTATGTTTTTCCGCTGATAGATATTATTGCCCGCCATGAGGCGCAGAATATTTTGGTTATAACCGCAAATTCCAAGCAGTCGGTGATTGTTTCAGACCGCTTTGCCGTATTTAACAAATATCACGAAATCAGCGAAACGGCTTTAACCGATAATGAGGAAAATGTTAACGATGAGGCAAATGTGATTATCGCATCTCCAAGTTTGTTGGTGGATTTGCTGAAAGAAGATAAATTGGATTTGTCAAATATCAATATTTTGGTGGTTGATGACATTAACCTTATCAAAAAACTGCATCAGCTGCAAAATTTGGAACAGGTTTTGGAAGTTTTGCCTGCCGATAAGCAGAATATTGTGTTTACCAACCGCCGTTCCAAAGAAACGCAGGATATTTTAGATAAAATCTTAAAAACTCCGGCAGAAATCAAAATCGACCGCGCCAAAGAGCAGGAAGCTGTGCAAAATGAAAGCGCTCCGGCTGCAGTTGAGGCAGAATCTGCAAAGACAAATGCTGAACCGGTTGCAGAAAAAGCCGAACCGACAGCAGAAAATAAGGTTCGTCCAGAACGTAAAGACCGCCGCGAACAACGTGGCGAGCGCCACAGAAATGCCGATAAACGCGAGGGAAATCCTAAAGACAGCGAGGCGATGAGCTTAATGCGCAAGTTCCATACTTTTGGTCGCCGCACACCGGATTTTTTGCTGACTAAGGTCGAATTAGCGGACGATAATCAATAATTTGTGTTTTTTTGCAAAAAAAACTTGAAAATTTACGCTGTTAGGCTATAAAAATTCCATAAAAGAATCAAGTTTTTGAGGAGATTAAGAATGTCAGGACATTCCCAATTTAAGAATATTATGTACAGAAAAGGCGCTCAAGATGCAAAAAAAGCACGCGTTTTCGCTAAATTAGCCCGTGAAATTACCGTAGCCGCAAAAAGCGGTTTGCCTGAACCGGATAAGAACCCGCGTTTGCGTTTGGCTATTCAGGCTGCTCGTGCCGAAAGTATGCCGAAAGACAATATTGAACGCGCTATTGCCAAAGCTACCACCGTGGCTGGCGGCGCAGACTTTGTGTCTATGCGCTATGAAGGTTTTTCTTCAGGCAAAGTTGCCGTAATTGTAGAGGCTTTGACCGATAACAAAAACCGTACTGCCGGCAATGTGCGCACCATTTTTGGTAAACGCGGCGGTTCTATGGGAGAAAACGGTTCGGTTGCTTTCAACTTTGAACGCATCGGCTATATTCAATATCCGGCATCTGTTGCCAGCGCTGATGAAATGTTTGAAGCAGCTTTGGAAGCCGGCGCTAATGAAGTTGTTTCAGATGAGAACTTTCATGAAATTGAAACTTTGCCGGACGACTTGTCTGCAGTTACCAGCGCTTTGGAAGCTAAATACGGTACTCCGTCTGCTTCTCGTTTGGATTGGAAACCGACAGTTAAAGTTGACATTAATGATGTTGCCAGCGCTCGTAAGTTTTTGGAATTTGTTGACGCTTTGGAAGATGACGAGGACGTTCAGCATGTTTACCACAACGCAGAAATCGCCGAAGACGTTATGGCTCAATTATCCGGTGAGGAATAATGCGTATCTTGGGGCTTGATCCAAGTCTATCCTCCACGGGGTGGGGGGTTATTGAAGTGAATGCAAACCGTCTGCAATATGTTGCGGACGGTTTTATTCCTACTTCTCCCAAATTGCCGATAGAAGAGCGGCTGGATATAATTTTTAACACGTTGAGCGAAGTTATTGAAACCTATCAGCCGGTGGAAGCGGCAATTGAAAAAACTTTTCTTAATTCCAATCCGGAAACGTCTCTTAAATTGAGTATGGCTCGCGGCGTGGTTATTTTGGCTGCTGGTCACTATCATTTGCCGCTGTTTGAATTTGACCCGACTAAGGTTAAAAAAGCGCTGGTCGGTGTTGGGCATGCCGATAAAAATCAGGTTGAAACCATGGTGAAAATTTTACTCCCAGGGTGCAAGCCGAAAAATAACGATGCTTCCGACGCTTTGGCAATGGCGATCACCCGCAGTCATTACCGCACATCTGTTTCCTATAAATAGCTGCCTAAAACCAAAATATCAGACAGATATTTATTAAGGATAAATGTATAGCTGCAAAGTGCAAGCTTCATCTATGTTGCACCACCGACAAAGGCTTTGCGCTTCTGCTATGGTTATTGATCTAAGTCTATTTTGAGTAAAGGTTGTGGCTTTATTGTGATTTAAAGCATCTTTATCGTATTGAAACATTACAACTTTTTCAATATCTTTGATATTTTGCTGAGCCACAAATATAGCGTTTTCACAAAAATCTTCGGCGCTGGGAGAAAGCATTGCTGAATTATGCTGTAATCCTAACCGAACCATATATTCTAAACGGCTGGAAGTGCTGCCATCAGTATTATTCCAACGAACCATTCCATAATAAACATCTAAATTATTGCCATCTTTATCATAGAGCCAGCCATTTTTATAGGTTATACCGTCAGGAACCAATCCTAACACATCAAAAATATAGGTTATTTTACCTGAAACATTATTTTTCATTGCGGCGAGTTCTGACCGCAAATTTATGGCATTGGCAAAAATCTGAACCAGCAGTTCTTTTTGAATATTCGAGCGATACATGCGCATTGCTTTAGTGAATCCTGCAATCCCGCCGACAGATAAAACACCGATAATCGCCAACACTCCGAGCATTTCAATCATAGAACGACCACTTTGCAGCACACTCTTATGGTCATCATTGGCTTTGAGCGTCAGCTCATTCGCCGAGGATCCAGTATGGTATATCCGCTTAAAGAATATGGACTCTTTATTTCTGGATTCTCGAGACAGTTCGCTATCGCTCACGCTCAAGCATGACGTTGAGAGAGAGGGGTGTTTAAAACTGTATATTTTTTTACTAAACCCTGCAAAAACGTGCTGAATGGCAGAAAAAGCGCCTCTAATCAGACGTATAGGATTCGCAGAGAGAGAGAGAGACCTTTTGTTTGCTTATTTTTCATCTTTCTTTCCTCATTTTAATGTTGATTATTAGACATAGTCTATAGCAGCCTCACGCCATAAGTCAACCCTAAAATCAAAGCACAAGAATGCCCTAAGCGTGCAAAAATCGACCATTTAAAAATGGACGCCTCAACTAGAAAGCGCGGCGTTCTTTTAGCTCAGCTTTAATCCGTTCGTCCAAATCTTCTAGTTTAAGCGAAACAGATTTCATCGGTTTGGCTTTTTTAGCGCGCGTCACTTGCTTTTGCGCTCCATCTAAGTTGCCGATGGCATAATTAAATTCAGCGGCGGCGTAATAAGAAGCCGCTTTTTCCCCGCAGATGTCATAGGCGCGGGCTAAAAGCTGCCAGCCGGTTGCCGTCGGCACGCTGATAAGCGATTGCTGCAATAAATTTGCTACTTTTTGCGCTTGCTGCTTGCTTGGCGAATTTTCTATAATTGCCTGCGCCAAACTGATTTTAAGCAGCGGAGAGTTCGGCAAAAGCTTCAATGCTTTTTCATAGGCTGCCGCACTGTCAGCAACTCGTCCGCTTTCAAATAAAAACTGCCCTTTAAGTTCATAAAAATATGGATTATTCGGCTGCTGCGCAATTAAATTGTTCATTTCTGCCAATGCAGCTGCAATGTTGCCAATTCTAAAATCTAAAACCGCGTGGGCATAACGAGCCGGCGCGTCGTTTCTGCTCACAGGATACAAACGTTTTACTTTGGCTGTATCCATCATAAAAGCGGCAAGTTTAGCTTTTATCATCGCCAAATCTGCGTCTAGTTTGTTTGCTATGCTAAAATGATTTTCCTTTGCCGCTTCGTTAAAGTGGCTGATACGCTCGTTTGTCATCGGGTGAGTGCGGAAATAGTCGCTTTCATCAATGCCACTCAAGGCGTTTTGCTGCTTGATTTTGCGCATAAAACGCTTTAGTCCTGCGGTTGATTGCTGGGTTTGGGACAATAATTTAACGGCGCTTTCATCGGCGCTGCGTTCTTCTTCCACCTGATAATTCAGCATGCTGTTCAAGGCAGAGCTTTGCGAGCCTAAAATAACCGCCATTGCGGCGTCGCCACGTCCGGTGGAAACAGCGGCGGCTCCGGCTGCCAGCATCGAGCCCAGCATAACATATTGCATTTTTTCCAGTTTTAATTTTTGCCGTACGATGTGACCGCCTAAAATATGTCCGGTTTCGTGCGCCAAAATTCCGGATAGTTCGTTTGTGTCGTCAATATTCAGCAAAGTTCCGGTATTTACAAACAGATAATTGCCGTCGCTGACAAAAGCGTTTAAAGAATTATCGTTGACAATAAAAATGTTGTTGGAATTAAAATTGACGCCGGCGGCTTTGAACAGAGGCTGCACTACCTTGGCTACATAGCTTTCGGTTTCGGCGTCAGAGATTAGGGTTAATCCTTGACTTAGCGCCGTCTTAAAAGGAAAGGCGGCGCATAAGCTCAAGGAACATAGAAAATAAATTTTTCGGATTAGCCGATAAGTTTTTTCCACCATGATTTTTTCTCCGGCTTAGGTTCTTCAACCGGCTGCGGAACAGCTTTTTCCGTCCGTTCAAAAGATTTTCTATCGCGGCGGAAACGGCGGCTGCGTCCGCCTTTGCGGAAACGGCGGCTTTCTGTGTTGTTGTCTTCTTCAAAGGATTCGCTGCTGTCTTCAGCCTCATTTTCATCATTAGCTTCAATGTTATCTGCTTCATAGCAGGTTGTTGCCGCTTCTTTGCAAGTAATTGTATTCGGTAGTTTTTCCCGCTCAATCTTGAAATCAGAAGCATCTTTCATAGACGCGCCGCCAGCAATAATAACGCAGATTTGATATTGTTCTTCCAAGGCTGCTAGCTGTTTGCGCTTTTGGTTCAGCAAATATGCGGCGATATCTGCCGGAACAGTAGCGGTGATTTTCATATTTTGACCGCGTACGGCTTCACCTTCAATAGCGCGCAAAATCAAAGTTGCTCCAGATTCGATAGTACGGACAACCCCGTGACCGTGGCAGTATGGACAGGTCTCGTAGTTGCTTTCCATAAATGAAGAGTGCATGCGTTGGCGAGAAATTTCCAGCAGTCCGAAAATGCTCATTTTAGCAATTTGAATACGGGCTCGGTCGTCTTTCATCGCCTCTTTCATACGCTTTTCTACCGCCACATTGTTTTGCAGCTCGTACATATCAATAAAGTCAACCACAACCAAGCCAGCAAGGTCGCGCATTTTCAGCTGCTTAGCAATTTCATCGGCAGCTTCCAAGTTGGTTTTGAGTGCGGTTTCTTCAATATCTTTTTCTTTGGTAGCGCGTCCGGAGTTTACATCAATAGAAACTAAAGCTTCGGTTGGGTTAATTACCAAATAGCCGCCGGATTCTAACTGAACAATCGGATTATGCAGCTTATCCAGCTGAGCCTCAATTTGAAAACGCTGGAACACCGGAGCTTCACCTGGACGGCGGCACTTGATGTGTTTCAAATTATGCGGCGACAAAATTTTTACAAAATTGCGCGCTGTCTGATAAGCGGCGTCGCCGTCAATAATCACTTCGGAAATATCTTTAGTGTACATGTCGCGCAAAGCACGCTTAATCAAGTTGCCTTCTTCATAAATAATTGCCGGCGGCTGGTTGCGCAAAGCGCTGTAGCGGATTGCGTTCCAGGTGCGGATAAGGTAGTTGTAGTCGCGCACAATATCTGCTTTGGTCTTGTCTTCTCCGGCGGTGCGCACAATCAGCGACATTTCCGGATTAAGCGGCAGTTCTTTGATAATTCCTTTTAAGCGCTTGCGGTCATTGGCGTTGGTGATTTTGCGTGAAACACCGCCGCTTTTAATGCGGTTAGGCATCAAAACGCAATAGCGTCCGGCTAAAGAAATATAAGTGGTGCAGGCAGCGCCTTTGTTGCCGCGCTCTTCTTTAACAACCTGAACCAAAAGAGTTTGCCCTTCTTTAATCACTTCTTGAATGGTGCTGCGGTGAAACAGTTTGCGTGCGCGTAAAAGCTTGCGCTGCAAATCAAAATTGTATTCAGCCGATTCTTCATCAGTATCTTCTTCATCGTCATCAACGCAGTCTTCTTCTATTGATTCGTCATCGGTGCCGGTGGCATCAGCCATAGTCTTTGGTGATTCGGCTTTTTTACGCGGACGGCGGGTGTAGCGGCGGCGTTTTTTCGGAGCTGTTTCAGCTGTTGTCTCTTCAGCGGCGGCTTCCTCGTTTTCTTCGGCAGCGGATTCGCTGCTTTCTGCTGCGGCGGTTGTTTCAGTTGAGGCTGTTTCAGCAGAAACTTCTTCGGCAGATTCGCTATTGCCTTGCAAATAATCATCATTTTCTGGAATAACGTTTTGCGCTGGTTCCAACTGAGATTCTTCAATTTCCTGAGCTTGTTCAGCTTCCAAACGGCGCTGTGCTTCCAAAGCCTCTTTTTCTGCTCTATAACGGGCTTTTTCTGCTTCGCGCTCTTTCAAATATTGAATTTTGTTATTGATAATTTCATCAACTTCGGCGTTGACTTCATTCAAAACTTCTTCTGAAACATTGTAGTAGTCCGGATGAATTTCATTAAAAGCCAAAAAACCGTGCTTGTTTCCGCCGTAATCAATAAAAGCGGCTTGCAAAGACGGTTCAATGCGAATTACTTTAGCTGTGTAAATATTGCCTTTGATTTGTTTACGGGAAGATGATTCAAATTCCACATCTTCAACTTTGTTGCCATCAACAATCACAACGCGGGTTTCTTCCGGTTGAGTGTCGTCAATCAACATTCTCTTAGTCATTATATAACCCCATAACATGGCTTAAAATAAGCCGTTAATCCCACGGGCATGATAATTGTCTGCAAAATCCGCCAACGGCGTAAACTAAAAAATAATACCAAATCCGCTCATATTTTTAAAGGCGGCGGCGTTGTTTTGCTTTTTGTGCCCTTCCGTTATTTCTTCCTTATTCTTCTTGCTTATTAGAAAATGCCGAAAGGGTTGTTATCTAACCCAAACTTTTTGCTTCCGTTAATGCTGAAAATGATTTTTTCCTGTCTAATAAAAACCCTCAAATTAAAAATCATTTCCAACCGGAAAACATCGTTAGCATAATAAAGAAAAATAAAAAAACAATAAATTTTTTAAAATTTTGCCATAAAAATATAAATTTTAACATATTGGTAATAAGTAAATTCTATAATTTTTCGCAAAATGAGGTATATCTATGCGTAAATTGCTAAAAAAAATCACAGCCGCGTTGTTTATGTTGGTTTGGACGCTGTTTTGCACTGCAAAGGCGAATGCTGCGGTGCAGGTTAGCGATTTTCGTATCGGCAATCAGTCGGACGGCGTGCGCGTGGTTTTTGATATGAGTCAAAGTGTGAATTACCGCGTGTTTTTGCTGGATTCTCCGCAGCGCTTGGTGATTGATTTGGATAATACTTCCATAAATAATGTTTTTACCGGCGCTAAAAATCAGATTATTTCTAAAACCCGCGTCGGCAAGCTTGACGGTAACAATAAACGCGTGGTTTTGGAATTGGCTCGTCCAGTTGTGGTCAAAAAAGCCTTTATGCTGCAGCCGCAAAGCAGTAAGCCGTGGCGGTTTGTGGTTGACGCAAAATTAGCCACAGCGCAGGAATTTAAAAATAATATCGGCAATAAGCATATTGTCACTAACGACACCAAATTTGTTCCGCAGGAAAATAAAAATGAAGAAAGCTGGTTTGGTTTCGGCAGTCAAAATAACAATACCTCCGGCAAAGCCGCAAAACGCAAGCGCATTATTGTTTTAGACCCTGGACACGGCGGTAAAGACCCAGGGGCAATAGGCGCGCACGGCAAAACTTTTGAAAAAAATATTACTTTGGCAATGGGAAAAGAATTGCAGGAAATCCTGCGCCGCCGCGGTTATACGGTTTATTTGACCCGTAGCACCGATATTTTTATTCCGCTGCGCCAGCGTATTAAAATTGCGCAAAAATATAAAGCCGATTTGTTTATGTCGCTGCATGCCGATAGTGCGCAAAACCGTTCGGCAACTGGCTTGTCGGTTTATACCCTTTCGGATAAAGCTTCCGACGCCGAGGCAGCTGCTTTGGCAGAGCGTGAAAATAAGGCGGATATCATCGGCGGTGTTGATTTAGGCGGCAATACTAAGGAAGTTAATGATATCCTGATTTCTTTGTCTCAGACCGACAGCCGCAATAAATCTTCAAAATATGCCACATATCTAGTGAAAGAAATGGCAAAAAGCGTAAAATTGGTGAAAAATACCCATCGTTTTGCGGGTTTTGCCGTGCTGAAAGCGCCTGATATGCCGTCGGCTCTGCTGGAAATGGGATATTTATCCAATAAAACTGAAGAGGCTAATTTAAAAACTCCTGCTTATCGTAAAAAATTGGCAAATTCAGCAGCATCGGCAATTGATAAATATTTCAATGATCCTGAAATTGCCTCAAATTAACATAAACTGCTGTAAACTGTGATATTTTTATTGCATTTTTTTAAGATTGTAATAAATTTTCACTAAATTTTAATTCGCTAAGTGAGTATAAATGCTGAGAATTTTATCATATTTAGCCAGTATGGCTTTGTTTTTTTTAATTGTTTTGGTTATTGTCATTACATACGGCATTACTAAAATCAATATAACGATTCCTGATTACCGTCAGCTTGAAACCTATGAGCCGCCGGTTACAACCCGTTTGTTTGCGGGTGATGGTCAGGTAATGATGGAATACGCTGCTGAAAAGCGTTTGTTTGTACCGATAGAAAAAATACCGGATAAAGTTAAAAACGCGTTTATTGCTGCGGAAGATAAGCATTTTTACGCCCATTCCGGCATCGATTATTTAGGAATTATCCGCGCGGTTTTGGGCAACCTGAAAAAAATCGGCACCGGACGCCGTCCGGCAGGTGCTTCCACCATTACTCAACAGGTGGCAAAAAACTTTTTGCTGAGTTCAGAGCTTTCGTATACCCGAAAAATTAAAGAAGCGATTTTGGCGCGGCGTATAGACAAGGCTTTTTCTAAAGACCATATTTTAGAGCTGTACCTGAATGAAATTTATTTGGGTAACCGTGCTTACGGTGTTGCTGCGGCGGCTATGAACTATTTTGGCAAGTCGCTCGATGATTTGACTTTAGATGAAATTGCCTATTTGGCAGCTTTGCCGAAAGGTCCGAACAACTATAATCCTAAAACTCACTATGACGCCGCCGTTGCCCGCCGCAACTGGGTGATTTCGCGTATGGTGGAAGATGGTTATGCCGATGAAAAAGAGGCGGAAGAGGCAAAAAAACGCCCGCTGCAAGTAGTGGAATATAAAAGTGGATTCTTAAAAGATACCGAATATTACAGCGAAGAGGTGCGCCGCACCATCAGCCGCAATTTTGGCGATGAGGCGCTGTATCAAGGTGGTTTGATTGTGCGTACCACCATTGACCCGCGTTTGCAGGAAATCGCTACTAAAGCCTTGCGCAAAGGCTTGCTGGAATATGACCACCGCCACGGCTGGCGCGGTGCCACAGCCACTATAAAAATAGATGAAAATTACAAAAAAAGCTTAGCTGAAACCAAACTTACCGGCGGTGCTGAAGAAACATGGCAAAAAGCCGTTGTACTGAAAGTTACTAAAGATAAAGCTGAAATCGAGACTGTTGACGGCGCAAACGGTGTAATTCCGTTGTCGTTGCTGGCTTGGGCGCGGCATGCCGAAAAAGGACAGAATATCGGACCGGTGCCGACTTCAGTTGAACAGGTTTTGCACAAAGGCGACGTGGTCTATGTGGAAAAAACTGCCGAAAAAGATAAGGAAAATTATAACTTGCAGCAAATTCCGGAAGTTGAAGGCGGTATGGCGGTTATGGATCCTCACACCGGCAAGGTTTTGGCTTTGGTCGGCGGATTTTCTTTTGCCAAGTCGCAGTTTAACCGCGCTACTCAGGCTTATCGTCAAACTGGTTCTACTTTCAAGCCGTTTGTATATTTGACAGCGCTGGAACTCGGCTATTCTCCGACAGATTTAATTTTGGACGCTCCGTTTGTTTTAGACCAAGGCGAGGGTATGCCGAAATGGAAACCGGTTAATTTCTCGAAAAAGTTTTACGGACTGATGACTCTGCGCCGCGGCGTTGAGCTTTCTAAAAACCTGATGACCGTGCGTTTGGCGCAGGATATCGGTATGGATAAAATCGTTGATATGTCGAAACGCATCGGCGTAAACGATCATTTGGCGCCATATTTGTCGTCATCTTTGGGCGCGGCTGATACACGTGTAATCAATATGGTTGCTGCCTATTCGGTGATTGTCAATGGGGGTAAAAAAGTTCCACCGTATATGATTGAGCGTATTCAAGATCGCAAGGGACACACAATTTACCGCCATGAACAGACTCCTTGTCCGGATTGCAATGCCGCAAAATGGGAAAATCAGCCGGTTCCGGATTTTCACGTAGTGCGTGAACAAGTGGTTGATCCATTGTCTGCATATCAGATGACCTCTATTCTTGAAGGCGTTGCCACCCGCGGCACTGGCGCCAGACTGAATGGCTTGCACCGCCACGTTGCCGGCAAAACCGGTACGACCAACGAAACTAAAGACGCATGGTTTGTGGGCTTTACTCCAGATTTAGTGGCTGGTGTTTATGTGGGCTATGATGAGCCAATTAGCTTGGGACGCGCCGAAACTGGCGCACATGCCGCATTGCCTATTTTCTATGACTTTATGGCAGAGGCTTTGAAAAACATGCCGGATACAAATTTTCGCATACCGGAAGGAATTAAGCTGGTGCGTGTAAATCCGCAAACTGGCAAGCCGTCGTCGCCAAGCGATTCGACTGTGATTATTGAGGCTTTGAAACCTGATTTTGAATTTAATAACAAGCAGCGCGTTATCGGCGATGATGATGACAATATTGCCGGTCCGGAAGATGATGACAGCGCTGTGCAAATGGGAGGCGAATACTAAAAATGAAAGCCGAATTTTATAATTTAATCAATGAAATCAAGCAATCGCTGGCATTGCTAAGGAGGTCTCTTTGACTATGACAATGCTGTGCAGCGCCGCGAGGAGCTGGAAGCCTTGTCCGCCGACCCCAATCTTTGGGATAATCAGGAAAAAGCCCAAAAGCTGATGAGTGAAAAAAACACTTTGGAAGCTTCATTAGACGCTTACGACGGCTATGTAAAATCATTGGACGACTATGCCGAAATGGTTGAATTTGCCGAAAGCGAAAATGATGAAGCTATGCTTGGCGAGCTGCAGCATAATTTAGATGAACTGCAGGCAACGGTTAAGCACGCCGAGCTTGAAGCTTTGCTTTCCGGCGAAGCCGATGCTAATGACACCTATTTGGAAGTTCATGCCGGCAGCGGCGGCACCGAAGCTATGGATTGGGCGCAGATGCTTTTGCGTATGTACACGCGTTGGGCTGAAACTCATCACTATAAGGTTGAATATATAGAAGAAACCGAAGGCGAAGTCGCTGGATTGAAATCTGCAACTATCAAAATCAGCGGGCACAACGCTTACGGCTGGCTGAAGTCGGAAAGCGGAGTGCATCGCTTGGTGCGTATTTCGCCGTTTGACAGCGCCGCCCGCCGCCATACCAGCTTTGCCTCTATCGGCGTCTATCCGGTAGTTGATGACAATATTCAAATAGAAATCAATGAAGCAGATTGCCGTATTGATACTTATCGTGCTTCTGGCGCTGGCGGTCAGCACATTAACAAAACGGATTCGGCTGTGCGTATTACCCATATTCCGACTGGTATTGTCGTTTCCAGCCAAACCCAGCGTTCGCAATTTCAAAACCGCGATAACTGTTGGAAAATGCTGCGGGCGCGCTTATATGAAAGAGAAATGCAGAAGCGTGCCGACAAAGCTCAGGAAGTGCGTGACAATCAAGGCGATAATGGCTGGGGTTTCCAAATTCGCTCTTATGTTTTGCAGCCGTACCGCTTGATAAAAGATTTGCGTACCGATGCCGAAACCGCCGATGTAAAAAGCGTGCTGGACGGTGATATAGATTTGTTCTTGTCGGCAGCGCTGGCGCAAAAAATACAAAATGACACTACAGCTGCTTAGTTTGGAAAAATAATGAAAAAACTGTCGCCGCAATCATATTTTTTTCGCAAAGCCATAGATTTTTTTATGGTTGGAATGTTAGTGGTCGTGCTTTTATTTTTTTGGACATTATATAAAGGTCCGATTTCCGTTCCATATTTAAAACCGTATATTATTCAGGCTTTGAACTATGATGAAAGCGATTACAGCGTTGGTTTGGGCAAAGTTAATTTGGAGCTGGTGCGTTCGGTGCAGCCGCTGCGCATTACCGCTGAAGATATTAACCTTAAAAAGAAAGACGGAACTTTTGCCATCAGTGCGCCAAAGCTTTATTTATCATTCAGTCTGCGTGCTTTGCTGAAGGGTATTATTGCCCCAAGCGATGTCAGCTTGGATAATCCGACAGTCTATATTTTTGCCGATTACGGGGTGGAAAAAGAGCATATCGACGAGGCAAACAAAAAGAAATTGGCATTTTATGTCGATAAGTTCAAGGATTTTCTGAACAATTATAATTCACCGGAAAAAATTTATCCGGAAAGCTATGTCAATAACATCAATATCAAAGGCGCCGAAGTGGAATTTCATGAAGTTGACTTGGGGCGCAAATGGATGCTTTCGGATTTGAACTTTGAGTTCAGCCGCAATTTGGTTAATTTGGAGCTTAACGCCGATGCTTTGGTTAACTTAAACGATAAAGTTGCGTCGGTTGGTTTTGAAAGCGAATATCACGCTTCCAGCGATAAGTTGGATTTGGAAGTTTATTTTTCTGATTTGATTTTATCGGATATTATGAGCAGTTTGGATACGCAGCCGGCAGAAAATGAAACTCCGCTGCAGTTTAGCATAAATGTGCCGGTTAACGGCAAAATTGATACGGAAATAGATGTTTCGGATATTTTACAGCATCCGGAAAATGCTGCTGCATATTTGAGCGACGCTGTAAAGAAAATCAATTTTGAGCTGGACGGCGGTCACGGCTATGTGGCTTTTGATAATGATGAAAAGTACAATTATGAAATAGATGAAATGGTGCTAGCCGGAGAGCTTACTGGCGGTTTTGACGAGCTGAATATTAAAAACGCCGATTTCAAAATGGGCGGGCAGACTGCGCAAATCAGCTTTGCCGCCAAGGGCTTGGAAAACTATTATCTGGAACATTCGCTAGAAGGTGTGACCGCTGAATTTACCGCAAAAATTGATGAATTTTCTTTAGAATATTTATCTCGTTTTTGGCCTAGATATTTAGCCGAACCGGCTTGGCAATGGTGCAAGGACGGCTTGACCGGCGGACAGGCTAAAAACGGCAAGTTTGTGTTTAAGTTTGGCTATGATAATAAAGCAAAGTCTTTCGGCTTGCTGAATTTAGACGGTGTTGCCGATTTTGAAGACGGTGATTTGCACTATTTGGACGGTATGCCTGACGTGCATAATGTTTACGGACGCGCCAAATTCAGCATGCAGAATATTTCCATTGATGTGGATAAAGGCGTGAGCGACAGCGTTATCATAACCGGCGGCAATGTCAACATTTATGACTTGCACAAAGACGACAACTTTATTTCTATAAATCTTATCGGCAACTCCAGCATTACCGACGCGCTGAATTTAATCAATAATCCGCCTTTGAAAATTGCCGCCGGAATGGGCGTTGACCCTAAAACAATTCACGGCAATGTTGATGTGCAGCTGAAATTGGACTTTGAGCTGAAACAGGATTTAGACAGCGATGACATAAAGGTTGAGGTCAAGGCAGATTTGCACGATGTTTCTAATTCTGACTTTGTCCCTGGGCATACTCTGTCGGCACAGAATTTGCAGCTGTTGGTTAACTCTGCCGGCTGGAGCCTGAGTGGTGAGGCAGACTATGACGCTTTACCGATAAAGCTTGCCATAAATGAAAAATTTGCCGAGAAAAAATATAAGAGCAAATGCAATATTTCTTTCAAGCTTGATGACGCGGCTAAAAAAGCTTTGGGTTTGGATTGGGCGGTGTTGCAGGCGCCGAATATTTCCGGCTATGCTTTGGTTGATGCGGATATAACTGTGCAGCAAAATGATGAAATCTCTGTAAAGGTCAAGGCAGATTTGAAAAACACGGCGATTGACTTTGCTTATTTAGGCTTTGTTAAGCCGCTGAATCAAACGGCAAGCGCCAGCGCTGATGTTACTTTGCTGAAAGATAAAGTGAAATCGGTTAAAAATCTGAAACTGCAAAAATCCGGTTTTAATATTGCCGGCAATTTAACTATGTATGCAAACGGCAGAGTGAAGTCGGTGGACATCATCCAAATCAAAGGACCGAAAACCTCGGCGCGTGCTAAAGTCAGCCTGAGTGATTCGGCAAATCCGTGGCTGAAGGTAGAAATTTCCGGTCTAAGCTATGATTTATCACCGTTTTTTGAACAGGTTAAAAGCAAACATCAGAAAAACAGCAAACAGCTGCCGGTGCAGGAAAATGATGATGATGGCTTGGAAAAGGCTAACAATACCGATATATTTATGACCGTAAACAGCTTGTGGACCAATAATACCACGCCGATTCAAAACTTTGCGGGCAGTGCTAAAATCCGTAAAGGAATTGGTATGGAAGAGCTGCACATGGTCGGCAACTATGGAATTGACAAGTCTATTAAATTGAAGCTTGACTATATTCCGAAAGGCAACAAAGAGCATTATCTTTCTATTGACAGTAACAACGCCGGCAGCACATTTAAGGTTTTGCGCCTCTATGACAATATGGTGGGCGGAACTATGAAAATTGAAGCGCGCCGCCAAGCCGATAAAAAATTTATCGGACACATGCAGGTGCGTGATTTCAGTATTCAAAATGCTCCAGTGGTGGCAAAACTTTTGAGCGTGGCGTCCTTTACCGGCATGTTGGATTTGCTGAAAGGTGACGGATTGACTTTTACGCACTTTAACGCGCCGTTTGAGTATCAATATAAAATATTGACCCTGAAACAGGCTAAGGCAGAGGGCAATGTGGTCGGTATCACCACTAACGGCACTTATAACCGCGCTATTGATAATATTAAAATGAACGGCGTGATTGCTCCGGCGTATAGTATTAACCGCTTTTTGGGCAAAATTCCGGTTGTCGGCAATCTGCTTGCCAGCAAAGACGGCACTATTTTTGCCGCTACTTACAAAATTACCGGTAACGCCGACGATGCAAAAGTTGATATAAATTCTTTGTCTATGCTCAGCCCTAACTCATTAAAGGAATGGTATGCAAAAAACTTTGGCGACGGCACAAGCGGATACTAAATCCAAAATCGGCGTGGATTTTCATGGGGTGATAAACACCCGGCCGGATTTTTTTCGGGAATTTTGCCGTGAAGCTTTAAAAATCGGCTTGGAAGTTTATATTATCAGCGGCGGGCCGCGTGAAACGATTTTAGCCTATTTAAATCAATATCAAATTCCGTATACCAAACTTTGGTGTATTTATGATTATTACGAACAGCGGCATCAGGTGGAATTTTACGACGACGGATCTTTTCATGTTGCCGATGAGTTATGGAACAAAGCCAAGGCTGAATATTGCAAAGAGCAGAATATTTGCGTGCATATTGATGACAGCGCTATTTACGGCAGAGAATTCGCCACGCCGTATTGCCACTATGACGAGCAATCCAACAGCTGTATTTTGAATGGTCATAAAATTCCGTTGGAAAATCCGGAGCAGGCTTTGCAGCAAATTTTAGCACTGTGCCGGCAAAAATAAACTTTACTTTTGCAGAATATTTTAGTAACCTTACTACGGATAGATGATAGTCTGTCTGGGGTGTGAGAACCTCTTGCTTATACGTCAAACATTTGACGTTAAATACCTTCTGGTCTATTGATCGGAAGGTAGCAAAATAGGCTATACGCTAATATGCTACACTATACTTATAAGCAATAGTTCTCAACTTCCGGTCGCTCTCATCAAGCGGCTTTTTTGTTGTAATTCTAAACGAAAGGAAGTTGAAATGAAAAATAATTCAAAGTCAGATAAATTTAAAACCTCGCCCTCGTTAGTGCGAGCGAAGCGATGTAATCCTGTAACCTCGCCCCTTGCGGGAGAGGTCGACACAAAGTGTCGGGTGAGGGGTATCAAAAACATTACAACAAGCACAAAACCCGCGCCTCTGGCACCAGTCATTCTAGGCCCCGTGCCTAGAATCTTCTGGCAACAAGTCTCTAACCTAGTCAATAAATTAGCTTTATTGTTGCATAAGTACTGGTTGAGAGAAGATTCTCGGAATAAATCCGAGAATGACTGGTGCAGGGGACGCATGTTCTCTCTGGTGGCGAGAGAAGAAAGTAGCGTTGCTTATAGCAACAAAGTCATGGATACTCGTCTGCCACAGCCAGCGGAGTGTGGCGATAAGTATGATGTTGACAGTCAAGTGCAGTACGGCCGTTCAATGATAGAAATGCTGGGCGTGCTGGCAATAATCGCAGTGCTGAGTGTCGGTGGCCTTGCCGGTTACTCCAAAGCCATGCAGAAGTTTAAATTAAATCGCTGGAAAGAAAACATTGTAACTCTTACATCAAATCTGAAGATTATGTATATGAATGAAAAAAGTTATACAAATACCGATAACCAAATGATGATGAATGTTTATAAAGATATTGGAATTATTCCGCAAAATATGCTAGATGAGCAAAATAAAGATATGTTTGGAAATTCTTGGCAGATATATTCTTTTACTCCACCAAACAGCAATATTGGGTCACGATTATTTTTACGATTTTGGACGTTGCCGGATACAAATGCGGTAGAAACTTGCAAAGAAATGTTTTATTTACAATCAGAATATGACGATTCGTGGGCTGTTGTGCTAAATGAGGGCATAACCGGCCGAAGCGGCGGTATTTTGACTGTTTGCGGAAAGTCTGCTCCTGACAACTATGCCAAAGATATGCACTGTGAACCGTTTGATTTGTCTGTTATTGCTGCCAGATGCGGAGTATGCTCCAAGCAAAGATGCGATTTAATCCTGGTGTTGGCCAATGGACGTTAAGCAAAACACCTCAGACTGAATATGTCTGAGGTGCTTAAATACTGAACTAAAAGCTTTAAGAAAAATTATTTTTTTCCAATTCGGCAAAATATTGCACTGTTTCTTGCGAAAGCTGCTCGGTTGCCGCTTTATCGCAGGCAATGATACCGTGTTGGTGGTGCTGCAGAGCGGTAATAGGCCAAACATGAGAAACATAGCCTTCAATCGCATGCTGCACGGCTTGAGCCTTTTTAGCACCGCTGGCTAAAATCAAAACTTCTTCAGCTTCCATCATGGTTTCAATACCGATAGTCAGCGCCACGGTCGGAACTTTGCTCACATCATTATCAAAAAAGCGGGAGTTGGCGCGCAAAGTGCTGGGAGCCAAAAGCTTGGCTCTAGTGCGGGAGTTTAGCGAAGAATACGGTTCATTTAAAGCTATATGACCGTCTTCGCCCACGCCGCCGATGAACAAGTTTACGCCGCCGCAGTCTTTCAGGGCTTTTTCATAGGTCGCACATTCTTTAGAAAAGTTTGTGGTTAGACCATTTAAAAAATGCACGTGTTCTTTTTTGACATTTACAAATTTCAAAAATTTATCCCACAAGGCATACTGAAATCCGCGCTCATCGCCAGCGCCGACGCCGACATATTCGCAGGTGCCGAAAAATATGACGTTTTCAAATGAAATTTTGCCTTCTTTGTAATATTTAGCTAAAACGCTGAACATACCAAGCGGCGTAGAGCCGGACGGCAAGCCTAAAACAAACGGCTTTTTCGGGGTAGGGCGGTGTTTGTTGATTCTATAAACGACATAGTCTGCCGCCCAAGAAGATAAATCTTCGTATGTAGGTTTTATAACAACGCGCATTTTATTTCTCCTTTAATAGTGCGGCGGAGGTGTTTCTTCGCTCTGCGGTTTAACAATATCCTGCGACAGCATACTTTTCAGCAAAGCATTCTGCGCTGTCAAAGTATCTATGATTTTTCCTTGCTTAACCACCATTTCGCTTAAATCATCCAAAGCTTTTTGTTGGTTGTCAAGTGTCATTTCAATAGCTATCAAACGCTGATTTATTTCCAAATCTATCATAGTTTGCTCCTAAAACAGAGGTTCCACCTGAGGTTTTAAGTCAGAAAGCATTTTCAAATCTTGTTTTTCTTCCTCGCGGTTATCAATGCGTTTCAGTAATTCTGATTTCTCAGCGTCCGACATTTTAACCATAGTTCCGGAGCCATTGTTTTTACGATAAGTAGTGCTTAAACCATCGTCGCTTACATCATAAGTTAATTGACCATTTTCATCATATTCTTTATATGATTTTCCGTCCCAAATTCCGGCTTTGTAGTTTTTAACATATTTTACTTTGCCGTCAGAATAGTAGGCAGTGCGGGCGCCTTCCAATTTGTTGCCGGCAAAGCGCATGCTGTAAACTTTGTTTCCTTGTTGGTCAAACGCCGCAGCTTCGCCGCTTATAACGCCGTTTTTATATGGAACTTGAGCCATGAGCTGTTCGTTGTCGTAATAAAGCCGCAAATATCCGTTAAGTTCGCCGTTTTTGTAGGTGGCATCGGTAATTTTTTTGCCGTTTGCGTCATATTCAATATAGCTGCCGTCGCGTTTGCCGTTTTTAACTTCGGTTACTTCATTAACAGCTTTGTTATCTTCAAAATATGTTTTAATCACGCCGTCTTGCACACCATTTTTATAAGGAATATCCGCCATTTTAGCGCCGCTTTCATAAAATAGTTCAAGCGTGCCGTTCATATTGTCGGTTTTCGGTTTGCCGTTAGCATCATATTGCAGCTGGCTGCCCGAAAGTTCGCCGTTTTCTGTTTTCAGCACATATTTAACCGTGCCGTTTTCATAATAGCCGGTTTCTGTTCCGGCAAACTGACCATTTTTAAACAACGCTTCAACCGCGGTGTTACCGAAGGCATCTTTCTTTTTAACAATTCCGTTAAGGGTGTTGTCGGTAAAGTTCAGCTCTTCATTAACGGTTTTGCCATCGGCTTTATAGGTTATAACTTTGCCCGAAATTTTGCCGTTAGTCATATAAGTTTGTGCGGCTTTTGTGCCGTTTTTGTTATATGATATAACTTCGCCGTTCAATTCTCCGTTTAAATAATTGGCGGTGCGCGCTATATTTCCGTTGTCAAAATATTCAACAGACTTGCCGTTCATCACGCCGTCTTTATACATGATGTCATACATCATTTTACCATTCTGATAAAATCCGACATCGTGCCCGTTCAGCTTGTTATCGGCAAAATCGGCAACGGATTTCTTTTTGCCGTTTTCATAATACATTTTTGCCTGACCTTCTATAACACCGTCAACATACGGCAGTTCCGAATAAAGATTGCCGTTTCTGAAATAAGTTTTCATCAAACCATTTGGCTGGTCATTGCTAAAGTTGATTTCATTTTGCAATTTGCCGTTATCAAAATATTTTTTATAAATGCCGTTGCGCATATTGTCGGCAAAGATCAAATATTCTTCCAGCTGCTTGTTGGGATAATAAGTTTTGGTTACGCCCTGCAGCACGCCGGCAGTATAGTTTGCTTCGGCATAAAGAACGCCGTTGTCAAAATAGGTTTTCTGCACTCCGTCATACAGATTGTTGACAAAGTTGTTCAGTTCTTTTAGTTCGCCGTTTTCATAATAAACCTGTTCGGTTCCTTCTACAGAACCATTGGTATACGGAGTTTCCGATGAAATTTTGCCGTTTTCAAAATATTGAATGAGTTTGCCGTCGATTTTGCCGTTTTCATTCATATTCAGCACATATTTAACTTTGCCGCTTGGGTAATAGCCTGTTTCGGTGCCGAATTGCTCGTTATTTTTAAATTCGGCGGTAGATTCCAATTTGCCGTTTTTATCATAGGCTTTAACCGGTCCGTTCAGCTGTCCGTTGCGGTAAGTGTAAATTTTTTCTAATCCGCCGTCTTTATAATAGGTTTTAGTTTCGCCTTCTTGATTTCCGGCAACGTAATTAGATTCCGACTTAACATTTCCATTGGCGTAATAAGAGGTCAGCACGCCGTCGATTTTGTTGTTTTTATAAGGAGTTTCGGTTTTAATATTGCCGTTTTGATAATAATCTTTCTGCACGCCATTTTCATGTTTTGTCTCTAAAGAATCAACATAGCCGTCTTCATCATATAATGATGTTTTTAAGCTAGGCATCAAATTAAATTTTACGGCAACCAGCAGCATAACGCCTAAGGCAACCAATGCAATCAATCCGGTATTTTTCATATTTCCTCCGTTTGCTGAAATCTTTTAATAATTATATTCATTCATAACACTAAGATTTATTATCTTCAAGTTTAATTACTTTCATCAACAAAAAACTATGCATATTGAGCCTGTTTGTTTTGCAGCAGTTTAATAACGGACGGACGCAGGTTTTGCTGTTGATAATCGGCAATATAGTTTAAGTTTTCGTTTTCTTGCTCACTTAAAGCAGTGTTAATTCCATAGTTTTGATAATAATTTAGGCTGTCTTGCTCCAAATTTTCAGCCGTGTCGTTTTTACCGCTTTGAGCATAATAAAGCGCTAGTTTGTGCTGAGCATTGGCAATTTGCTGGGCATACAGAATGTCATCGCCTTCAACCACGGTTTGATAAGCGTACACGGCTTTGTCATAATCTTTTTGCTGCCAGTAAATATCGCCGCAGCGGCTCCAGGCGTTTATGCTTTTCGGAGCCAATTCCAGCGCCAGCTCAAAAGAATTTTGCGCTAGATCCAAATTGTCGGCGCCAGCAATTGTGCCAAATAGACAAGCATAGGAAGACGCCTGCGCATAAGCGATGTCTTTTACTAATTTATCTTTAGATTCGGCGCTGTCTATTTGCTGTTTAATCAAATTTTCCAAAAGGTTAAGGCAATATGTGTTGTCGCCGTGCGCCCAGGCTAAAATTGCCTCTTCATCGCTCGGAAGCTCGTTCCGCGCTGGTAAATTATTAAATTTTCCGGTAGTGCAGAGGCTGATAAAATCTCTGACTGCGCTTATTGTTTGCAAAATTTCTTCTTTTTCGGTTTCACCGTGATTGCGGTAATATACGGCTTGGGCAATTTTTTCCGGTGAAACTTCGCGACTCAGCATATTTATAATTAAGCTTATAAGCTCGTTCATCGATTCTTTTTGCTGTTCATAATTCAAGGCGGTGTCGTCAGCCAGCTGTTCATGCTGCGGCAAATCATTTTTCTGCCAATCTAAAGGTTTGAAAGAATTTTTTTCAGCCTGTTCTTTTAATTTGGCTTTCAGCTGCAATATATCGTCGGTAACAGCGGAAGATTGCACCAAAACCCTAGAAATTTCTTTTTCTTTTTCCAGCTTGTCTTTTTCGCTCAAAGCCTGAAAATCAGCATCTATGGTCAGCCGCGGCTTTTCATTTTCCATAAGTTCTTCCGCTTCGTCAGCCAAGGCGGAATGTAGGTTTCCGGCTGGTTGATTGTCTTGCGTATAAAAAAGTCCGGCATCGTCAGATTCCCCATCGGCAATGCAGAAAGTATCAATAACGGATTTAATGTAAATCAGCAGAATTATTGTTAGAAAGCAGACAAAAGCCCCCATAATATAAACGCCGTTGGGACCAAACTCATAAATTACGGCGCTATGCAGTTTTTCAATTTTAGCCGCCGCTAAGGCAATAAAATCAGCCAAATCGGAATTTCCGGTTAAAGAATCATCAGAAAAGGGATTTTGCTCTACCATTGTTTAATATCCTTTTTTAGCGGCTGAATGTATACAGATAAATAAACTGTCAACCTAACGCTTTCACTCTACACAATGCGGTAGGTAAAGTAAAGAATTTATTTGTGATTTTCCGCGTTTTTAATAAGTTCAATCAAATCGTTGTCTTCTGTTTTAAGTGCATATTCCAACGCTATTTTTTGACTTTCGGCGGCGGCGTTGAAGTCTCCGGATAAATTTTCTATCAAAGCGAGGTTTGCATAATCGGCGGCAAGTCCGCTGCAGCGGTTATGATTCTGCTCCAAGTGCAAAGACTGCTGCAGCAGCGCTTTGGCGCGTGACAAATCGTGTTTTTGCAAATATATCAATCCCAGCAGGCTATAGGCGTTTGCTGTATGAAAATTTAAACTGTGCAGCTCGCTTTCATCTAAAATCTGCCGTAAAATTTTTTCCGCTTTGTCATATTGTTCTTGCTTGCACAAAGCTCGAGCCTGTAAATAAAGTGATTCGGCATAGGCAGAAAAATTTTGTTGCTTTTGGTAAATTTGAGCGGCCTTCTGCGCTTCTGCGGCAGCTTTCTGCGGAAATTTCAAGTTTAGCAAAAAATGTCCGATGAGCTGCCGGCTAAAAGCAATACCGCGGTTATTTTGGGCTTGTTTATGCAATTTTAATGCGGTTTTAGCGGTTTTTAAGGCGTTTTTTTCATCTTTGTTGGCAAGCTTTAAAAGTGCAATTTGGTTAAAAATATCAGCCTTCAGCAGTTTGTCTTGATGAATAGCCAAAGCTTTTGCAAATTTGTCTTCAGCTTCTTTAAAACGATTTTCAAACAGCATGAGCATTCCCAAAAGCGCGGTGGTTTGAGCCTGAAAAAGCGGAAGTTTGGCTTCTTGAAAAATCTTTAAGGCAGATTCCAGCATGGTTTGAGCAATATCATTAACGCAGCTTATGCGGTAAATTTCGGCAAGCAGCAGATAAGTTTTTGCTTCTTCAAAAATATAGCGCTTTTTTTTGAATATTTTTAAGGCTGTCGAGGCGTGTTCCGAGGCGGAAAGCATGTCGCCCTCTTGTAAATAGGTAATGGCGGAAATATATGATTTTTCGGCTTGCAGCGCCGGCGATAAATGCTGTTTTTTTAATTGCTTCAGCCAAAAAGTCAGGCTTTGGTCGGCAAATAAAATATGCGCAATGCCTGCGGCGGCGATTTTATAGGGAGCTTTCAGCTTTTTGCGGACGCGGTATAGTTTTTGATAAACGGGAGACAATTCATCGCTGTGAGCACTTAATAATAAAGCCAGTGGTTTGTCTTTGTTCGAAAAATAGGCGACGGCTTTTGCGGTGCGTCCGCCGGCTAAATCGGCAAGAGCGGCGCTTGATTTTTTGGAAAAACGCCAAAACAAGCGGTTAACCGCCGAATTTATGAGATATGTTGAAAAATAGCGTTGCCCCAGCATCAGCTGCTGCCGCCGTAAAATATTCAGCAGCGCCAGTTTTTTTAAATGGTGCAGACGCAGGCAAACGACAATGCTGCCGAACAATAGGGCTATGCATAACAACAATACGGCAAAAATGCCTAAAACAAAATATTTTTCCAACATTTACTCTCTATTAGCAATTTTAAGGTTAATATCCCTATAACATTAAATCATAAAGGAAAATTTAAAATGGCTATTACAAAATTAACTTCCGATAAACTTTACCGTAAATGCGACCCTTCAAAGTTTGATTTTAATTCTACTGCCGATTTAGAAGAGCGTTTGTCCGCTTTGGGGCAGGATAGGGCGATTCACGCGGTGGAGCTGGGTATTCATATCAAATCCCGCGGTTATAATCTGTTTTGTTTGGGACCAGAGGGAACCGGTAAAACCAGTTTGGTAAAGCGTATTTTGGAAAAAGAAGCCAAAAACCGCAAAACTCCTGATGATTGGGCGTATGTTTATAATTTTGAAGAGCCGTATAAGCCGATAGCTATGAGCTTTCCGGCGGGACAGGCGACAGAGTTCGCCAAAGACGTTGACGAGCTTTTAGAAGAGCTGGCAGATTCGCTGCCGGAAATTATCGAGTCCGAAGAATATAAGGCGGCGCTTGGTATTATCCGTCAAAAATATAAGGCTAAAAAAGAAGAATATATAAATGTTCTGCAGAAAAAAGCTAAAGGCAAGCGCGTATCGCTGCTGCATATGCAAATGGGGCTGGTCGTAGCTCCAATGAAAGACGGCGAAGTTTTGAGCCCTGATGCGTTTGAGCAGCTTCCGGAAGAAGAAAAGAAACTTGTAATGGACGACTTGAACGCCATGCAGGAAGAAATTGAAAACGCCACGCAGGATTTGCCGCGCTGGGAAGAAAAGCAAAAGCGCGAGATTACAATTTTGCGTGAAAAATTTGTGCGTTCAGCCGTAAAAGATCCGATTGATGCCTTGCGCAAAAAATATAAAAGCCAGCAGCCGTCTAGATTTTTGAAGCAAATTCAAGACAATATCTTGGATAATATTGATGATTTTGTGCCGACCGACAGTGACAAGCAAGCTGCCGTCGCTGGTGCTGAGGAAGATCCGCTGCAGCTGCTTTTAAGCAAAATGAAACAGCCGGAAGAAGATAAGTTTGCCAAATTTAAGGTTAATGTAATTGTCAAGAATGTTCCGGATTCCGGCGCTCCGATTATTACTGTCGACTATCCGACGCAGGGCAATTTGGTCGGCAAGGTTGAGCGTATTCAGCAATACGGCGCACTGCTTACAGACTTTACATTGATAAAAGCAGGTGCTTTGCACCAAGCTAACGGTGGCTTTTTGCTGCTTGATGCCCGCAAAGTTTTGGAACAGCCTTTTGCTTGGGATTCTTTGAAACGAGCAATTGCCTCAAAGCGCGTAAAGATTGAGGCTCCGTCGGAAGAAACCAGCTTTACAACCATATCTCTTGACCCCGAGCCGATTCCTTTGGATATAAAAGTTGTGCTGACCGGTGATTTTGAAATCTATGAGCTTTTGAGCGAAAGAGATCCGGATTTTCGCGACTTTTTCAAAGTTGAGGCGGATTTTGGTATGATTATGGATAGAAATGCCGAAAACGAGGTGGAATATGCCAAACTTATCGGCTCACTTTCTAAAAAGAAACAGCTGCGTTCGCTCAATCGTCAAGCTGTGGCAAGAGTTATTGAATATGCTTCACGCTTGGCTGATGACGCTGGCAAATTGACCGCGCATATTTCTTCTATCGGCGATTTGCTGCGCGAGGCAGATTATTGGGCGAGAGTTTCCAATTCCAAGCAAATTGGCAAAAACCATATTGACCAGGCTATAGAGGCGCAGATTTACCGTTCTGACCGCATTAAAAAAGCCATGCTCGAAGAAATTGACAAGGGCACGATTTTAATGGACGTCAAAGGCGAACACGTCGGACAAATCAATGGCTTGGTGGTTTATGATTTTTCTCGTTACTCGTTCGGTAAGCCGGCGCGCATTACCACGCAGGTGCGTATCGGTAAAGGCGATTTCATTGATATTGAACGTGAGATTTCTATGAGCGGACCAATCCACACTAAAGGCGTGCTGATTTTGAAATCGCTGATAGCCAACCGCTTTGCCAAACATTCTCCGCTTTCTTTGTCGGCATCAATTGTGTTTGAACAGTCATACGGCGGAGTTGACGGCGACAGCGCTTCTTCTACCGAATATTACTGCCTGCTGTCGGCAATTGCTAACCTGCCGATAAAACAGAATATTGCCGTAACCGGCTCAATCAACCAGTTTGGCGAAATTCAGCCAATCGGCGGCGTAAACGAAAAAATTGAAGGTTTCTTTGACGTTTGCGTTCATAATGGTTTAACCGGCAAGCAAGGCGTTATTATTCCGCGTACCAATGTCGACAATTTAATGCTGCGCTCCGATGTGGTACAGGCGGTGGAAGACGGGCGTTTCACCATTTATGCTATTGATACAGTAGACGATGGTATTGAAATCTTGACCGGAGTTAAGGCTGGAAAACCTGATAACAAAGGAAATTATCCAAAAGGAACAGTGAATTATTTAGTGGAAGAGAGCCTTCGTCAATACTATAAAGACTATGCTCACTATGCTAAAGAAACGCACGGTTGCTTATAAGAAGACAACAAAAAACACCGCTTATAAAAATTAGGCGGTGTTTTTTGTAAGGTTAAGCGGAGATTTTTGCTGCTTTTTCTATCAGCTCTTTAGCATTCAGCATATTTTTATACTGAGCCGAGCCTAAAGAAATGTCTATCATTCCGTTGCGACCTACCCGCGTGAACTCATACTTGCTGAGAAATTCCTGCGGAGTAAGAATAAGCGGGTCGACAATCGGACCGTAAACAATGGTCTCATTAGAAACCAAAGGCTTGTTGCCAAAAATAAAGCTTGGACCAGTCCATAAAAAGCAAGATGACACTTCACCTGTTGTTTTATTTTTCATGTAATAAACATTATCATGGTTTTTGATAATGTTGCTTGCATACAGCAGATAAGTGTCCCAAAAAACTCTCTCCATAGTATAATAATTTAGGCGTAAATCCCATAATGTTACAGTTGCCAAAGCTGCCGCGGGATATGTATAATAATTTAAATGCGAATATATTATACTTATTTTTTTGTTAGAAAACAAGCGTATTTGTAAAAACAGGGCAAAAAAACTTGCAAAACGCCGAAAGAATGTTAATTATTTATAAAAAATTAAGCAATCATAAGCTTTAATAAACAAAAAAGAATTTTATAAAAGGATATGATATGAATAGTATAATGCCCAGCGACGCTTTGGTACCTATGGTGATAGAACAAACACCGAAAGGCGAGCGCTCGTTTGATATTTTTTCTCGTTTGCTGAAAGAAAGAATTATTTTCTTAACCGGCGAAGTTAATGATGAAACTTCAGCTTTGGTTTGCGCGCAGCTTTTGTTTTTGGAAGCGGAAAATCCAAAGAAAGATATTTTCTTATACATTAACTCCCCGGGCGGCGTTGTGACTTCCGGTATGGCAATGTATGACACCATGCAGTATATTTCCTGCGATGTGGCGACAATCTGCATCGGTCAGGCTTGCTCTATGGGGTCTTTCTTGCTGGCAGGCGGCGCCAAAGGCAAACGCTATTCTTTGCCAAACTCGCAGATTATGATTCACCAGCCGTCAGGCGGCGCCAAAGGGCAGGCGGCGGATATTGAAATTCAGGCTAAATTGATTTTGGATTTGCGTAAACGCCTGAATGCTATTTATGCTAAAAACACCGGTCAAAAAATCTCGGTTATTGAACGCGCTATGGATAGAGATAATTTTATGACGCCGCAGGAAGCGCTTGATTTTGGTTTGATTGACCACATTATCACTAACCGTGAAGAAGTAAAGTAGGTGGAAAATGAGTGAAAATAACGAAGAAATTTTGCATTGTTCGTTTTGCGGCAAAAGCCAAAAAGAAGTGAAAAAGCTGGTTGCCGGACGCGGTGTTTATATTTGCAACGAGTGCATCGAGGTTTGCCATTCCATTATGGAAGAAGATGCCGAGCTGGCGCCGGAAAATAAAACCGCCGCTACTGATGAACCGTTAATGGACAGCTTGCCGACCCCGTCAAAAATTAAAGAGTTTCTTGATGAATATGTGATTGGTCAGGATTATGCTAAAAAAGTTTTATCCGTTGCGGTATACAATCACTATAAACGCTTGAATAATCCTAAAAAAGATGAAGTTGATATTACTAAATCCAATGTGATTTTGATTGGTTCGACCGGTTGCGGAAAAACTTTGCTGGCACAGACTTTGGCTAAAATTTTGAATGTTCCGTTTGCCATTGCCGATGCCACTACTTTAACCGAAGCCGGATATGTCGGTGAAGACGTGGAAAACATTGTACTGAAACTGGTGCAAAATGCAAATTACGACATTGAAAAAGCCCAGCGCGGTATCATTTATATTGATGAAATAGATAAAATTTCCCGCAAAGGCGACGGACCGTCCATCACTCGCGATGTGTCGGGCGAGGGCGTTCAGCAGGCTTTGCTGAAAATTATTGAAGGCACGGTTGCCAATGTTCCTCCGCAAGGCGGACGCAAGCACCCGCAGCAGGAATTTTTGCATGTGGATACTAAAAACATTCTGTTTATTTGCGGCGGCGCCTTTGCCGGTCTTGAAAAAATTGTGGAAAGACACGGTACGGAAAGCGGTAATTCCATCGGTTTCGGCGCTAAAGTGGAAAAAGATGAAAAAACCGTCGGGCAAATTCTGAAAGACGTGCGTCCGGAAGATTTGATTAAATACGGGCTTATTCCAGAATTTACCGGACGTGTGCCGGTTATCGCCACTTTGGATGATTTGAACGAAGACGCTTTAATCCGTGTTTTGACCGAGCCGAAAAACGCCTTGGTCAGCCAATACGCCTCCTTGTTCGGTATGGACGATGTCAAGCTGACTATCACTCCGGAAGCTTTGCGCACCATTTCTAAAAAAGCGATAGAGCGCAAGACTGGTGCGCGCGGTTTGCGGGCGATTATGGAAGAAATTTTGATGGAATGGATGTATGAACTTCCGGATAAAAAAGACATTACCGAAATCGTGATAGATGAAAAAGTTATTACCGACGGCGAAAAGCCAAAACTGATTCATCAGTCCGCAGAAAAAAAATCTGCTTAAGCAGCCTAAAATAAAAAAACTTCCGATAGAAAATATCGGAAGTTTTTTTGTTGCTAAGTTAAAGCTTAGAACGCGCAGTTCACCGAAAAAGCAAACACTTTTACCGAGTTTGAATAGTCGGCGGAAACGTGTGAGCCATCGTTGCCTGTAATAGCCGAGTTCATTCTCGCGCTGTGAGCTTTAATATATGTGTAACCGGCGTCAAAGCTCAGTCTATCATTATATTGATAGCCTAAACCGAACGAGTACCAAATACGATCAGAATCTGGAATACGCGGCGTACGGTGAGCATAGCGGACAGCGCTTTGGTCATAAGCCAAGCCTAAACGCAGCTTCCATTGATTATCCAACATATAGCTTGTACCGATAGAATAAAAGTTGGTGTCGCGCCAGTTTTCTTCTACGTTGGCAATAGTATAGCCGCCGTTTTGGCTCTTGAAAGTCAGGTTTTGGAAAGAACTCCAAAATACACGCTGATATTCTGCCATAACTGCCCATTTTTCGTTAATGTCGTGATAAATACCCATTGAAAGCATTGCCGGAGTGGTTAACTTAGCGCTGATTTTTTGGTTCATCAAAGCATCAGCCATCATACCTGCTGCAGCATACTGTGGATTGTCAGAAGCAGAGAGATCGCTGCCGCTGGATTTCATTTTGCCTTTTATTTTGTGGTTGATTTTGCTGCGGTAGCCTACGCCGACGCGGGTTGCATCGGTAAATTCATACATAGCGCCCAATTGGTAGCCCATATCAAAGTCATTGCCGTTTTCGGTAACCAAGCCAGTTCTAGAATTATTGTGGCTGCTGGTCAAGTGTGCCCAAATATATTGCATTTGCACGCCAGCGCCCAAAGATAATTTATCGGTTGCTTTATAAGCAAACATCGGAGTAATAGTGCCGGATTTCAAATCAGAAGTAATACCGTGGTCGGAACCAATCCATTCTCTGTCATATTTTGTAATCATGCCAAACGGTGAGTTTGCGGCAATAGCGGCAAAAGCGCGGTCGTTAAGCTGATAAGAAACTGTGCCGTTCGGCGAAACAGCGGCATGCACAACGTTTTCCACATCGGCTCCGCGTTCTCCGGTTGGACTTTTAACATTTTTAGCTGTGGCGCGCGGTGCAATATAGGTTGCACCCAAGTTTACCTGCAAGCCTTTCTGACGGGTTATGCCGGCGGCGTTGTAATATGCGTATGAACCATTTTCTGCACCGGCAGTTGCGCCGGCATAAGCGTTACCTTGAGCTGCAGCGGACTGTTCTCTTAAATGGAAACCGGCGGCCATAGCGCTGGTAGAGAGCAGAAGGGTGCTCAAGGCGGTTAATGTAAGAACCTTTTTCATTTTAAACCTTTTTATTATTAGAACATGTTAACCCAAACAAGTTTGCGTTACGTAGGGCGCACAATACAGCAATATATCAATTTTGGCAAGTTTTTGGCGCAAAACTGTGAATAAAATTTGAAAAACATAGTAAAAACAATATGTTATAAACGGAAATTTGCCTGTTGATGACTCGCCTATTTTCTCTTTACAAACCGTTAATAATATTATATGGATAGGATAATATTTAACAACAGAAAGGTTGGACTTGTGAAAGAGTTTGTCAGATTTTGCCTGCGAACGGTTTTGCGTTTGATGAAAGCAAAATGTATTTTTGAATTTGATGTGAACAACTTGCCTAAAAAAGGCGTTTATGTGGTTAACCACGTTTCTTATTTAGACCCTATTTTGCTGTTTGCATTTCTCCCTGGTAATCCGGTTTTTGCCCTAAACGGTCATTTGTACCGCCGTCATTGGATTAGTTTTTTGATGGGGCGTGCCGATGTAATAAAGTTTAATCCGATTGAGCCTTCAGACATTAAAAAGCTGATTGCCAAAGTGGACGAGGGGCGTTTGGTGGTGATTTTCGCCGAAGGACGCATTACTGAAAACGGCGGTTTAATGAAAATTTATGAAGCTCCGGGGCTGGTTGCCGATAAATCTAAATCTCCGATTATTCCGGTTTGGATCGACGGTCCGCAATACGGCTATTTTTCTAAGACTAAAGGCAAATTGCCGCACCGTCCGCTGCCGAAAATGCGTATCTATGTTGGCAAGCCGCGCAGCTTTAAGCTGAAAGACGAACTGCGCCGCCAACGCGACCACATCAGCAATGAAGTATATATGATTTTGCGCGAGATGTGCTTTGATATTAACTATGACAAAAATATTTCATTGTTTGCCCAGCTGATGAAAACCGCTAAGGTATATTCCCGCACTGGTTTCTTTTCTAAACGCCCGCGCATAATAGAAGATATCAACCGCAAGCAAAAATCTTATAAAGACATTATTGTTGCTTCTTTTGCTTTGGGTCGCAGCTTTAAAAAGTTTACTAAGGTTGATGAAAATGTCGGTATTTTGCTGCCGAACGCTATTGCCACAGTTTGCACATTTTTCGGACTTTCGGCTTATAACCGCACTCCGGTGATGATTAACTTTTCTGTCGGCTCTAAAAATATGATTTCCATGTGCAAAACTGCGCTGGTTAAAACCGTTTTGACTTCCCGTACTTTTATTATTAAAGCCAAAATGGAAAACGTGGTAGAAGATATGAAAAACGCCGGCTGCAATATTGTTTATTTGGAAGATATTGCTAAAAAAATGTCGCTGTGGACTAAAATCGGTGCCTATATCAGCTATAAAATTAAGCATGTTCCGCACAAAACAGGCGGCGACAAAAAGGCGGTTATTCTGTTTACTTCCGGTTCAGAGGGCGCTCCGAAAGGCGTGGTTTTGAGCCATGCTAACATCATTGCCAATATCAAGCAAATGACGGCGATTCAAACCATTAACTTTAAGGATTTGCTGTTTAATGCCTTGCCGATGTTCCATAGCTTTGGCTTGACTGTGGGCACTCTGTTCCCGTTGTTTGAAGGTTCTAAGCTGTTCTTGTATCCGTCTCCGCTGCACTATCGTGTGGTTGCCGAGCTGGTTTATGAGCTTGGCGCAACTTTGATGCTTGGTACCGATACTTTCTTGCGTGGTTATGCAAAAATTGCCCACCCGTACGATTTCCACAATATCCGCTTGATGTATTCCGGCGGCGAGGCTGCCAAGTCTGACACCCGCAGTATGTGGATGGAACATTCCGGCGTGCGTATGATGGAAGCTTACGGCGCAACCGAATGTTCTCCGGTTATGACCGCCAACAATGGAATTTTCAATAAATTCGGCTCTATCGGTAAAATTATGCCGGGCATGCAGTTTAAGATTCTGCCAGTTGACGGTATTGCCAACGGCGGCGAGCTGTGCGTGAAAGGTCCAAATGTTATGCAGGGTTACTATATGCCGTCCAACCCTGGTGTCTTGGTTCCGCCTGAAGACGGCTGGTATCACACCGGCGATGTGGTGGAAATGGACGAAATCGGCTTCTTTACCATTAAAGACCGTATCAAGCGTTTTGCTAAAATCGGCGGCGAAATGGTATCGCTGAACGCCGTGCAGGATATGGTTATGGACGCCACTAAGGATATGGGACCGGAATACAGCTATGGCGTGGTTTCGATTCCGCATGAAAGTAAAGGCGAGCAGATTGTTTTGGTAACCAATAATGAAAAAGTTACCTCGGCAATGCTGCATGAATATGTAAAAAACAACGGTATGTCAGAGCTTTATTTGCCGCGTGTGATTTTGTATCACGAAAAATTACCGGTATTTGCTACCGGCAAGGCGGATAATGTAACGCTGAAAAAAGAAGTTTTGGCAGAGCTTTGTCCGGTGGAAAACGCCGCCTAAAATAATGTGCAGCAACGGCTTTTTGTGATTGCGATTTTGCAAAAAGCTGTTATGCTGTAAAAAGTTTAATTTTTTTGTAAGGATAAAATAATGGTTGGAATAAATAAAGTTATTCTGGTTGGCAATTTAGGAGCTGATCCGGTGGTTAATAACACTCAGTCCGGCACAAAAGTTGTTAATTTGAATGTGGCGACGACAGACAGCTGGAAAGACCGCAACACCGGCGAGCGTAAAGACAGAACCGAATGGCACCGCGTGGTGATTTTTAATTCTCAGCTGGCAGATACCGCTGAAAGATATTTGCGCAAAGGTTCTAAGGTATATTTGGAAGGTCAGCTGCAAACCCGTAAATGGACTGATAACAACGGTGTTGACCGCTATACCACCGAAGTTGTGCTGCAGAATTTCAACAGTGTTTTGGTTATGCTCGATTCTAAAAACAGCGGCGGCGACGGCGTTCCTGCCGGCGGCAATGATGTTTTCTCGGCTGCTCCGTCTGCCGGAGGCACATCTTCTGGCTGGGATAACAGTGCGGCTTCTGCTCCATCAGATTTGGACGACGATATTCCGTTTTAATGAGGGGATTTTTCCCAGGAGGCTTCGGATTCTATCGTCCGGAGTTTCTTTGTTTTAAATAGTGCGAGGTAAAAGTATGAAAGTTTTGGTTGGTTTAAGCGGCGGTGTAGATTCTTCGGTTACGGCTTGTTTGCTCAAACAACAGGGTTATGAGGTGATTGGCGCCACCATGTCGATTTGGGATAAAAACACGCATTTCAGCGGTGATGCCCACGCCGATTCCTGCTTTTCTCCGCACGAGGAACAAGATATTGAGGCGGCGCGCGCTTTGTGCCAAAAAATTGGGATTCCGTACTATGTTTTAGACTGTTCCGCCCGCTATAAACAAATGGTGCTGGAAAATTTCAAGCATGAATATAAAGCAGGACGCACGCCGAACCCGTGTGTTATGTGCAATTCCTATATCAAATTTAACGCTTTGCCGGAAGAAGCGGCAGCGCAGGGGATAGAGTTTGACAAGTTTGCAACCGGACACTATGCGCAGGTTTGCTTTGATGAAAACCGCAATCGCTATGTGATTAAGCGCGGTTTGGACCACACCAAAGACCAGTCGTATTTTTTGTATCGCCTAAACCAAGAGCAGCTGTCAAAAGTTTTAATGCCGCTGGGCGGACTGACTAAAAAACGGGTGAGGGAATTGGCGCGCGAGTTTGGTTTGGAGGTTTCCGACAAACCTGACAGTCAGGATTTTTATACCGGCGATATCAATGATATTTTGCAAAATGAACCGCAGGTCGGTAATTTTGTAACCCGTGACGGACGAGTTTTAGGTCAGCATCAAGGAATTTGGCATTATACGGTTGGTCAGCGCCGCGGTATGGGCATAGCTGCCGAGCGTCCACTTTATGTGCTGGGCTTCAATAAGGATAAGAATGAAGTTATTGTCGGATTTGAAGAGGAGTGCGAACGCTCCGGATTGATTGCTTCGGATTTATGCGGAGATGTGGTTGATTTATCTGCGCCTTTGGAATGTGAAGCCAAAATCCGCTCTTCGCAGCAGCCAACGCCGGTTAAAGTTACGCCGCTGCCGGACGGTAAAATTGAGGTTCGTTTTTACTCCAAACAAAAAGCCATTGCCCCTGGGCAGTCAGTTGTCTTTTATCACAAAAACAGCGATACCGATGAAGTCCTGCTTGGCGGCGGCATAATTGATTCCAATATGTAAATCATAGAGCCATAAAAAACCTCATCGAGAGATGAGGTTTTTTAGTTGTTATTGTTAATTAGCCTTCTGTAGAAGAATACTAATATTACTTGTTAATGATATTTCTAATAGAAGTTGTTGAGCGAACAGGCAACAAATCTTTTGGTATACGGTTGCTGACAATATATCTGATACCTAGGCTTTCAACAAATTTTCTTTTTTCTTCGCTGTCGCCGTCTGAATTTACGAAAAATATATCCGGTTTAATTTGCTTTAATTCTTCTGCAAAGTCTAGTTTACCGGAACCTTGAGCGATAAAAGCTTTATGAACAAATTTTATAGCCGAAATCATATATAGTCGTTCGTCTTCATTATATAGCGTTTTACGATGTTTTAGTTCTTCCACAGTTTTATCGGAACCAATAGAAACATACAAATCTCCGTATTGCGAAGCCTCTTCAAAAAATCGAATATGTCTGCTGTGTAAAACATCAAAGCAGCCGGAAACAAATACTTTTGTCATTTAAATTTCTTTCTTTAAAAATAAAACAAAATTAA
>CAVEOB010000003.1:42189-65168 GCA_963617265.1 Mediterraneibacter gnavus | reverse complement strand
TATTTTACCTCTTTTTCTTACTCTTTTATACTACTTTTTTATCTAACAATTCTTGGCTTTGAGCGTCAGCTCATTCGCCGAGAATCCAGTAATATAAAAGTAATATTTATTAAGACCATCAAACAGTACGACCTCTCGTCTTTCTGCACCAGTCATTCTAGGTCTTGTACCTAGAATCTTCTTGCAGCAAGCAACTAACCTAGTCAATAAATTAGCTATATTATTACATAAGTATTGGTTCACACAAGATTCTCGGGACAAGCCCGTGAATGACTGGTGCTGGGAACGCAGTCTTATTACTGTTTCCCAATCCGGTCGGTCGATGATTGAAATGCTGGGTGTACTGGCAATCATCGCAGTGCTGAGTGTCGGCGGAATTGCCGGATATTCAAAGGCTATGCAGATGTGGCGTTCAAATATTCAAAAACAAATGATAAGCGAGTTTATTGCTGCGGCTATAAAAATCCGACCGAATTTAAATCCAAAATCCACCAAATGGGAAAACCTTACTCCGGTATTATACGCCATGGGTGATATACCAGAAGGTGTAACTTATAAAAATGAACGTATGTATGCTAAAGATGGAGTCATGTCTACTTTATATTATGGTTTGTGGACATGGAATAAAACCGATGGAACTAAAGGACAAGAATTTAGAATGAACATGATTTTTAACATGAGTGCTACTCCAGATTCATCTCTTTCTCCAACGGGAAAAGATTTTTGCCAAAACATTATTACTGTTGCCAAACAAATTTCAGAAGTAAATAACGCCGTTATGTGGGTGGCAGATTCTGAGTCAACCAGTGCAAATAAAACAACCGGCATCGTACTTTATGATAAGCGTAAAGATAAAAATATTTCTCCTGTCGAAATAGCTCGAAGATGCAATCAAGTAATAAAAGAAAGTACATATGCTAATACTTGGGTAGAGCTGCAGCCTTATTAAACTAATAAACTTTATTCATATTGCCGTTTTCATAGCGGTAAATGGCATAAGATTCGCTGGTGCTTGGCGCGCCGTTATGAAACATTTGGCTTCCGAATTCGGTTTTTACGCCTTTCGCCGCCTGATTGGATACTTTGTTGTAGTCAAAAGATTTTGCCGCTGTAACCAAGCTTTTCCACAAATTAACCGCCGAATATCCATAAAGCGACAAGCCGTCGGCGTCAAAGCCGTTTAGGCGGAGTTTTACTAAAGTTTCGGCAAATTCCGGATCTTCTTCTTTGCCGCGCAGAGCCATAAAATAAACTCCTTCAGCCAGTCCGTCCATATATTCAAAAAATTCGCTGCCGGCTGTGTATTTGTTAACAAACACCGCCATATTGCTGCTGCGGTCTTTCAGCGCATACGCCATTTTGCGGATATTTTTCGGATAGCCTAAAACAAAGGCTGCTGTATTGCCGTCTGCTAAAATCTGTTCTGCCAGTTTTTTATAATCCTTGTTGGTCAGCTCATAAAAATAAGAGCCCAAAACGACAGATTTGCCGTGCTTGCGAAATTCATTTTCAATAGCCTTAGCTTCTTCCATACTTTCTGCATCGGTGGAATTATAAATAACCGCAACTTGCTCGCCCGCCATATTGCTGTTGTAATAGTCAAAAAAGTCTTTAGCTTGCTGATTTGTGTAACCCAGCATTTTTACCAAACCCTTTTTAATGGTTTTGGCTTGCGTGTAGTTAACCGTGGTCGGAATAATTTGAAACAGCTGTCCTTTGGCGTATATGTCGGTGATTTCTTCAAACGAGTTGGCGCAATACGGACCAATAATCAGCTTAATGTTTTTTTGTTTTAAAATCGTCAGCATCTGCGCGGTAGAAACTGCAATACTGTCATTGCATTGATCGTCAATAGCCAGCAATTCCAGTTTTTTGCCCAATAATCCGCCCGCGTTGTTTATTTCATCAACAGCCTGCTGCACGCCTTTAGTCAGTTCTGCGCCTTGCTGCTGATATGAACTGGCTTTAGGCACAATTAAAGCAACGGTAACATTGTCAGCCTTTGCCAAAGACGGCAAAAACATTGCGGTAAAGCTGAAAAATGTAAATAATCGGCGCAGCATTACAACCATATTCCCTTTATTTATTTGAGCCTAATATATAGATGTAAATTTGTAATTGCAATAGTTTAATAGCCTATTGCCAAGTGTTGGGTATTGGTGTATATATAACGGCTGTTTGGAGTTCATAAAATGTCGGAAAGTAAATATATAGAAATTAAGGGCGCCCGCCAGCATAACTTAAAAAATGTGGATATAAATATTCCTAAAAACAGCTTGACCGTGATTACCGGACTTTCCGGCTCCGGCAAATCTTCTTTGGCGTTTGACACGATTTATGCCGAAGGACAGCGCCGCTATGTTGAAAGCTTGTCTTCATACGCCCGTCAGTTTTTGGATTTGCAAAACAAACCTGATGTGGATTCAATAGAGGGATTGTCGCCGGCAATTTCCATTGAGCAAAAAACAACTTCGCACAATCCGCGTTCTACCGTCGGCACGGTAACGGAAATTTATGACTATATGCGTTTGCTGTGGGCAAGAGCCGGAACTCCGCATTCTCCGGCAACCGGACTGCCGATTGAGGCGCAGTCGGTGTCGCAGATGGTGGATAAAATTTTGGCTATGCCGGAAGGAACTAAGCTGATTTTGCTGGCTCCGATTGCCCGCGGTAAAAAAGGCGAGTTTAAAAAAGAATTTGCCGAATTGCAAAAAAAAGGCTTCCAGCGCGTAAATATTGATGATGAGATTTATAATATAGAAGAACTGCCGGAGCTAAATAAAAATCAAAAGCATGATATTGAAGTAGTGGTTGACCGCATTATTATTAAAGCTGGCATTGAAAGCCGTGTCAGCCAGTCGGTGGAAACAGCGCTTAAATTAAGCGACGGATTGCTCTATGCTGAAAATATGGCTGATAAAAAGCGCCAAACCTTTTCTTCTAAGTTCGCTTGTCCGGTGTCGGGATTTACGATTGAAGAAATTGAGCCGCGGCTGTTTTCGTTTAACAATCCGCAAGGAGCTTGCCCTTGCTGCGGTGGTTTGGGCGCAAGCTTGTATATGGATCCGGAATTAGTAGTGCCAAACGAAAATTTAAGCCTGTCCGGCGGGGCGATTGCTCCGTGGTCGGTCAGCAGCCATTCTATGTTTTATCGGCAAACTCTCGATTCGCTGTGCGAATATTTGGAAATTTCCAACAAAACGCCGTGGAAAGATTTGCCAGCTTATGCTCAAGAAACAATTTTATATGGTTCCGGCAACAAATGCGTGCCGATGGTTTATTCCCGCTTTGTAACCGATAAGCCGTTTGAAGGCGTGATTCCGAATATGGAGCGCCGTTTCTTGGAAACAGATTCGGTGGCGACGCGCGAGGAATTAGCGCATTATCAGTCGGCGGCTCCTTGTGAATGCTGCCATGGCAAGCGCTTAAAACCCGAGGCGTTGGCGGTTAAAATTTGCGGCAAGGATATTATTGAAGCTTCTGATATGTCTATCAAGCAGGCGCTGGATTGGTTCAGCAGAGTAGAAGCGCAATTAACACCGCAAAAAAAGGAAATCGCCCATAAAATAATTAAAGAAATTGTGGAACGTCTGCGCTTTTTGAATAATGTCGGCTTGGATTACCTGACAATGTCCCGCCAATCCGGCACCCTTTCCGGCGGTGAGGCGCAGCGGATTCGCTTGGCATCGCAAATCGGCTCCGGTTTAACCGGTGTTATGTATGTTTTGGACGAGCCGTCTATTGGCTTGCACCAGCGGGATAACGATAAATTGCTTGCAACGCTGACCCGTCTGCGGGATATCGGCAACACGGTGATTGTAGTGGAACACGATGAAGACGCTATGCGTGCGGCTGATTTTTTGGTTGATATGGGACCTGGGGCAGGTTCCAACGGCGGAAACGTGGTGGCTGCGGGTACGGTTGCCGAGGTGCTGGAAAACAAAAACAGCCTGACTGCCCAATATTTGACTGGCGAAAAATATATTGCCGTGCCATCGATTCGCCGTAAGGGCAACGGCAAGTTTTTGGAACTGACTGGAGCTAGAACTAACAACTTAAAAAATGTTGATTTGAAGATTCCTTTAGGTACTTTTACCTGTGTGACCGGTATTTCCGGCGGTGGCAAATCATCGCTGATTTTGGAAACTCTGTGCAAGGCTATTGATAAAGAACTGAACGGCAGCCGTATTCCAACCGGAAAATATGACAAACTGATTGGTTTGGAAAATATAGATAAAGTGATAGATATCGACCAGTCGCCGATTGGACGTACGCCGCGTTCTAATCCTGCTACTTATACCGGAGTGTTTACCAATATCCGCGATTGGTTTGCTGGTTTGCCGGAAGCTAAAGCCTGCGGTTATACTTCGGGACGGTTTTCGTTTAACGTTGCCGGTGGACGCTGCGAGGCTTGCAAAGGCGACGGCGTGATGAAAATTGAAATGAACTTTCTGCCTGATGTTTATGTGCCTTGCGATAGCTGCCACGGCACGCGCTATAACCGCGAAACCCTGCAGGTTAAGTTCAAAGACAAGTCCATTGCCGATGTGCTGGATATGACTATAGACGACGCTTATCACTTTTTTGAGAATATTCCGGCAATTAAAAACAAACTGGATTTGTTGCGCCGCGTCGGTTTGGGCTATATCCATTTGGGGCAATCGGCTCCGACGCTTTCCGGCGGAGAGGCGCAGCGCATTAAACTGTCTAAGGAGCTGAGCAAAAAAGCTACTGGCAAAACTCTGTATATTTTGGACGAACCGACAACCGGACTGCATTTTGAAGATATTAAAAAATTGCTGCAAGTGCTGCAAATGTTGGTGGAGCAAGGCAATACAGTTGTAGTGATTGAGCATAATCTGGACGTGATAAAAACTGCCGATTATATTGTTGACCTTGGACCGGAAGGCGGCGACGGCGGCGGAGAGATAATCGCAACCGGAACGCCGGAAGAAATTGTAAAAGTAGCCCGCAGTTACACCGGAAAATATCTGAAAGGCAAGCTCTGATGAAAAAGCGGCTGTATATTGTGCGCCACGGCGAAACCGCATATAACGCCAAAGGAATTTGCCAGGGGCAGAAACTTGACGCAGGCTTAACCGAGCTTGGGCGGCAGCAGGCAAAAATAGCAGCGTCAAAACTGGAAAATTTTAACGCCGGAGCGCTTTATACCAGCCCGCTGCGCCGCGCCTTTGAAACCGCGCAAATCATTGGTCATCATGTGCATCTTAAACCGCAGATTCATAATGGTTTGATTGAAGGCAATTTTGGTATTGCAGAGGGCGTATCTATGGAAATGGTGCGCCGTTGGGCAGAATTTGCCGATTGGACTAATCCTGACCCCGCTTATTTAGATGCGCATTATGAAGGCGGTGAAAGCAAACGCCGGATTCGCGATAGGGCAATGCAGGCACTAGAGGATATTTGCAATACTTGCGAGGCTGAAGATATTGTTATTGTCACGCACAGCGCGGTGGCTCGTTTGCTTAATTGGACAGCCGGCAGCACGGTGCGCCGGATAATGCCAAACGCGGCAATTTCTGAGCTTGTTTATGACAACGGCAAGCTGACGCAGCAGCAAAACAAACTCTTGCTGCTTTCTTGCTGCGCGCCGTGTTCCTGCGCTGTGATAAAAACATTGGCGGAAGAAGATGCGGACTTTACGGTGGTGTTTTATAATCCGAACATCCGCCCGAAAGAAGAATATGACAAACGCTGTGCTGAAAATAAACGGGTTTGCGAGCTATACGGCGTGCCGTTTATTGAATTGGAATATGACAACGAGCGCTGGTGCGGCTTAACCCAAGGTTTGGAAAATGAACCGGAACGCGGCAAGCGTTGTTCAGTTTGTTTTGAAATGCGCCTGCAGAGAGTTATGGAATATGCCAAAGCCAACGGCTATACGGTAGTATCTTCGGTTTTAGGCGTATCGCGCTATAAAAATTTGGAACAAGTGAATGCTGCGGCGGCAAGCGCAAGCCAAACCGTTGATTTCCCGTATCGGCAGATTGAGGGGCGCAAAAACGGCATGCAGGAGCTCCGTCAGCAGCTGATAGAAGAGTTAAACTTGTATAATCAGGATTATTGCGGCTGTAAACCGCGTCATTCATAAAAAAAGGAGTGTAAACTATGCAAAAAATTATTCCGCAGAAATTGCAAAAAGGCGACAAAGTGATGATTGTGGCTCCGTCGCGCGGACTGAAAATTATCGGTCAAGATACACGACAGATTGCAGCGGAAAGGCTGCAAAAACTTGGCTTAACGGTTGAATACGCGCCGCATACCACTGATGACAACTGGAATATGATGGGCTCCAGCTCCATTGCCGACCGTGTTGAGGATATTATGACCGCTTTTAAAGACAAGTCAGTTAAGGCGATTTTCACCATTATCGGCGGCTTTAATTCTAATCAGATTATTCCGCATTTGGACTATGACATCATTCGCCAAAACCCGAAAATTATCTGCGGATTTTCCGATATTACGGCTTTATTAGATGCGATTGAGGCTAAAACTGGCTTGGAAGTTTATTACGGTCCGCATTTCAGCTCGCTTGGTATGAAAAAAGGCTGTGAATATACTCTGGAATATATGGAAAAAATGCTGTTTTCTGATGAACCGGTAAAAGTAGAGCCTGCTGCTGAGTGGAGCGATGACTTGTGGTTTATTGACCAAGAAAACCGTGAGTTTATCAAAAATGAGGGCTATTGGACTATTCACGCCGGCAATGCTGAAGGCACGATAAAAGGCGGCAATCTCTGCACTTTTAATTTGCTGTTGGGCACGGAATATCGTCCGGCGTTTGCAAAGGATACAATTTTGTTTGTAGAAGATTTTGAAACCACCAATCCGACTGCGTTTGACCGTGATTTGCAGGCTTTGTGCTATCAGCCGGACTTTAAAAATGTTAAGGCTTTGGTGATTGGACGTTTTCAAAAGAAGTCGGAAATCAGCCGCGAAATTTTGGAATTTATTATCAACAATAAGCCGGAGCTGAAAGATTTGCCGGTTATCGCCAATGTCGATTTTGGACACGCCACGCCGATATTGACCATTCCATTAGGCGGACATGCCAAACTAGAAAACGGCAAACTTACATTATCTAAATAATCAAAAAAAGACCGGAGCAAAACTCCGGTCTTGAACTTTTACGCTAACTGAGTGCGGTATAAAGCGGCGTAAGCGCCTTTCTTTTTCAGCAGCTCATCATGCGTGCCTTTTTCCACAATCTGTCCGTCGTTAATCACCACAATGCAATCGGCGTTGCGCACTGTGGACAGGCGGTGGGCAATAACCAGCACCGTACGGTTTTTCATCAGGTTGTCAATCGCTTGTTGCACCACCGCTTCAGATTTATTATCAAGAGCCGAGGTAGCCTCGTCCAAAATCAAAATCGGTGCATTTTTAATAAAGGCGCGGGCAATGGCGATACGCTGTTTTTGACCGCCGGAAAGCAATACGCCGCGTTCGCCGATTTGCGTTTCTAGTCCGTCTTTCAGCGTGCTGATAAACTCATCTAAACAAGCCGAATGAATAGCTTTTTTCAGCTGTTCTTCGCTGACATCATGACGCCCAAACAAAATATTTTCGCGTATTGTGCCGCCAAATAAAAAGTTATCTTGAAACACAACGGCTATATTGTCACGTAAATTGTCAATGTCTAAATCTTTAATATTTATGCCGTCTAAGGTGATGGCTCCGGCTTTAACGTCATAAAAACGCGGTAGCAATGAAGAAATGGTAGTTTTTCCGCCACCGGAATTGCCGACCAAAGCAATAGTTTGACCGGATTTAATGTTTAAGTTGATGTCTTTCAGCACCGGTTTGTCCGCAACATATTCAAAATTAACATCTTTATAGCAGATGTTGCCTTTGCAGTGTTCCAATTTTTTGGCGTTGTTTTTATTGCAGATTGTCGGAATGGTATTCAGCTTTTGAAACACGCGTTCCACCGCCATCAAAGAAAACAGCACGCCGTTATAGTTGTTGCCTATAGATTTAATCGGATTATACAGCATCACCAAAGAGGTGATAAAGGAGGCAAAGTTACCAACGGTGATGTCGTGGTTAACAATCAAATAGCTGCCGTACCAAATTACAAAAGCAATACCGAATGACGAAATAACATGCATTATCGGTGTAATTATGCCGACTTTTTGCACCATTTGCACGCTTAAAGAAAATATATTGTTTACGGTATCGACAAACTTTGCTTTGCAAAAATCATAAAGATTATAAGCCGAAATAATGCGGTTGCCATTATAAGCCTCATTATAATGTGTCATTAAAGTTGCCATAGCATTGGCGTCTTTGCTAACAACTTTCTTCAGTCGTTTGCGCACTTTAGTTAATGGCATTAACGCGCCAAACATTACCGCTACTGCCACAATTGCCAGCTGCCAAGAGTTATAAAATAAAACGGCAATCAGCGAAAGCGAAGAAAAAAATCTGGTGGTAAAAAGTTTCATATTGCTTAATAAGCCGTTGCAGGCAATTTCCGCATCGCTGTTAAAGCGAAACAGCACATCGCCTGAATTGCTGGAATCAAAAAATGAAGCATCGCAGCGCAGCAGTTTTTGAAACAGCAGGCGCTTTATATCCAGCGTGATTTTGTTGCCAACCCAAGTGTTCATATAAGTAGCCATATATGTGAACAACGCCTGCAGCACGCTGAACACTACAATCATCAGCGGAATATACATGGTCCAGCCGGTTTGTTTTTCTACCAGCACCACGTCCATAAACGGCTTGAGCGACCAAGCAATAACTGCGTCCATCATTCCGACCGGAATAGTTATAACCACGGCGAGCAGGGCTCTGAACCAATATGGCTTGGCATAAGGCAAAATCAGAGCATAGTTTTTGAAAGTATAAATTCCGAGTAATTTTTCCTTAATTTTAGCGCGGAAAATATAGCTTGCAAATAGAAGAGCGTATAAAAACAGAAAACCCAGCACCGTAAAGCATAAAGAAGTGTAATTTACTTGTTTGTGAACAGGCAGCGGCAGACAATTTTCGCAGACGTTGATTTGTGCATTGCCGTGTATAATAAAGCTCACAAGGTTAGAAGCGGAGTTTAATACGTTTTTGTTGTCTGTCGGCAATAAGTGTTTGAAGTTCTGTCCTCCGACAAAAACGTCTTCAATGCTTATAGCGCCGTCATAATTGGAAATATTAAGCGTCAATGCTTTTAATTCCGAGGTTTTTAATGGTACGGAATATAGTGTCGGAGTTTCGCTCAAAACCGGAGCAAATTCCGCATTTTGCGTGCTGCCGTCATAAAGCGTTTCGGTAAATTCAAAAACCGGCGCACCATTGCCGCTCAAAAAAAAGGATATCTTCAGTTCGGGGTAAGAATACCAAAAATAAGAGCTAGCCAGCAACAAAACTAAAAAACTGCCGGCAGCGTATTTAATCAAATTTTTAAAGCTCATCATTCACTCAATTGCAATATAAATTCAAAATATGCTACATAAATAGAATATTTTTTGCACTTGAGCAATAAGAATGTGCGGAATATATGCAATTTCTTAAATATTTTGCCGTAAATTTAATCCAAACAAGGAGATTGCTATGCAAATTGACGCAAGAATATCAAAATTAGCGGAAAATATTTTGAAAAATTCCGTACGGCTGCAAAAGGGCGAAAAAATTTATATTGAAGCTTTTGGCGCCAGCACTAAAGATTTTTTTAATGAATTGATAAAAGAAACAATCAAGCTGGGAGCTGTTCCGTTTTATTTTTATAACGATGCTTCATTTGAAAAAAGTCTGATTGAAGGGGCAAATAAGCAGCAGATAGAGGCATATACGGCTATTCACAAACATCTGATGGAAGAGTCGGATTGCTATGTTGCCGTGCGTGGCTATGATGATGTGTTTGCGCTGTCTGATGTCAAGGCTGAATATATGGATATGTTCGGTAAAATTTTTCAAGAGCAGGTGCATATGCGCACGCGTTTGCCGAAAACCCGCTGGTGTGTTCTGCGCTGGGCTAATACCAGCATGGCGGCAATGTCCCGTATGTCCTTAAAACAATTTGAAGATTTTTATTTTGACGCTTGCCTGCTGGATTATCGCAAAATGGGCAAAGCCATGCAGCCGCTGAAAGAGCTGATGGATAAAACCGAAAACGTGCATATTAAAGGCTCCGATACCGATTTGACCTTTTCGCTTAAAGGTATAAAAGCCATTGTTTGCGACGGCAAAATGAATATTCCGGACGGAGAGGTTTATAGTGCTCCGGTAAAAGATTCTATCAACGGCTATGTGCAGTTTAACACCGACACCATGTATGACGGCGTGTTTTATTCCAATATTCGGCTGGAGTTTAAAAACGGCAAAATCATTAAGGGAACTTCGCTGGTAAATAACGATAAGTTTCAAAAAATGCTGGATTTAGACGCCGGCAGCCGCTATATGGGTGAGTTTGCTTTGGGTGTAAATCCTTATATTACGCATCCGATTTTGGATATTTTGTTTGATGAAAAGACTTGCGGTTCATTTCATATGGCAATCGGAAATTCATATGAAGATGAAACCAACAACGGCAATAAATCGTCAATTCATTGGGATTTGGTAAAAATACAAACTCCGGAACACGGCGGCGGAGAAATTTGGTTTGATGACAAGCTGGTGCGCAAAGACGGATTGTTTGTCTTGCCGGAGCTCAAAGGGCTTAATCCCGAGAATCTTAAATAAGTTAAAGAATAAAGGAACACGAATATGGTTAGAATAAATGACTCGTACCACTCTGATATATATATAACTCCGGACAAGCAGATGTTTGTGCCGGACACACGCACGGAGTTTGGCTTGGTGCCGCTGGAGCCGGAAGATTTTGAGGAATTTTACAGCTTGCTGGAAAAAACATATCAGGGAAAATCAAGCTATTCGGTAATTTATGAGGACTATTTTTTCCGTGTGGAGCGCACGGTTTCCATGTACGGTATAACATTCTGTATGCGTAAAATGCCTAAAAAAGTTCCTGATTTGGCAAGTTTGGGCTATCCGCTGCCGCTGATTAAGTATCTGTCTACTTTGGGCAACGCGTCAGGGCTGATTCTTTTGGGCGGCGCCACTGGTTCAGGTAAAACCACAACCGTATCTAGTATGCTCCGCGAATATTTGATTCGCAACGGCGGCTTTGCTTATACCATTGAAGACCCGTTCGAAATGCCTTTGGACGGTGAATACCGCGCCGCAAACGGCTCTATCGGCTTGTGCAAGCAAACCCAGCCGCAAAATGATGATTGGGGTGCATCGCTGCGTTCAGCTTTGCGTTCGCGCCCGCGTTATATTTTGGTGGGCGAGATTCGTACACCTGAAGCCGCCAGTGAATGTCTGCGCGCTTCCACCTCTGGTCACTTGGTGCTTTCAACCATTCACGCCAACAATGTTGCCGATGCTATTGATGCTTTGGTAAAACATGCTTCCGGCGGTGAAATGAGTGAAGAGCTGGCATTCGACTTGCTTTCCCGCGGTTTGCTGGGGGTAATTCATCAGCAGCTGGTTGGTATTGGGCAAAAGCGTCCGGTAGTGCAATATCTGTTTGCTAACCCGAATACAACTCAAGGCGACCAAACCCGTAATATTATTAAAACCGGTAAAATCAATGTGGCGACAACCATTGAAATGCAGATGACCCGTATGGCGCAGGGCAAGCCTTTGTTTGATGTCGTTTCAGAATAAGTTGTAAAAATTTTTATACAGTTGTCTTAAACTATACAGCCCCGCCAAAGTCAAAAGCCCTGGCGGGGTTAGTGCATATAGAGCTAATTTTATTTTTTAGTCATATCTGAATTATCCAAATCGGTATTGCGCTCATATGTTTGAACGACAGAGTTCAAAAAATATGGTTTCGGCTGCCGGCTATACCATTTGTTTGTCCCGTCAAAATTCGGGTCTAAAGCCTTGCGTCCGGCGTCCGTTTCCAAATAATATTTTATCTGCTCAATATAGTTTCTTGGCTTTTGTTCATTAAACATATAGCGCTGCGCTTGCTGTTGCAATGTTTGGTTTCTTTGATATGCTGCCTCTTGGTTTTGCAGCCATAAATTTGTTTCTTGAGATAATCTGTTATTTATATTCGGTTCTTGCAATACGTGCTGAGCTAAATTTTGATTAGCCGAATTTGCTGCCATATTTTCAAATTGCCCTTGCGCATAGGCTGCTTGTTCAATTTTAGAAGCTGATTGCAGCAATGGTGCAGATTGCTGTCCGGCTTGATAAACATTTTTCAGCTGCTTTGCTTTTGCCAGCTTTTGTGCTTCTTGTTCGTACATTCCGCCTAAATGTTGGCTTAAATAATTTTTTATATTAAGTAAATCCGTAATTTCTGTCGGATTTACTCCGTTTTTACTTTGGATTTCAATCATTTTATCTAGTTCATTTACCGCAGACTGTAAATTTCCAAAACTACCGGCTTTAGCGCTGTTTTGCTGCAAAGCACGGTTAAACGCCTCATATAGCATTTTTTGCTGATTATATGGTAAATTTTTATATAATTCGCTTATATGTGGTAAATTAGGGTTGACAACATTTTTTTGTGGTGTTATATAAACAACACGGGGTGAGTCAGGGATGTGAGCTGTCCTCGTTTGACCTGACCCTCGGGCAGTCTCAGACGCTTGGGATGTTAGCCCCATATCTTCAATGTTATTGTAGTAATTTTTTCCACTATTTCCTTCTCTTGCGAATTTTGTTATTAACGTCCCGTTTGCGCATAGGATAATTATTGAAATGTCCACATAATTGTATTATTTCCGTTCTGACAAAACTTACGGGCGGAATATTTCTCTATTGGCAGTTTATATTCTCCTCCCCAAGAAAATTCAGCCGAGCCGTTGCTGTTTATAATGCTGATTTTCATTAAAAGCAGCTTATCTTGCTCTTTTAGCGGCATTTCACTTAGCGAAATACAAGCGGATTTGCTTAAATTTTTCAAAGTAATGTCAAAGCTCATATCGCTTGGCAGACCAGCAGCGCCGTCGCTTCCCTGACCAATTTGCACCTCATAGGCTTTATATTGCTCCATATCATTGCGCAGCAAATTGTCCGCCCGTGCCGATTCAGTAGAAAGTTTCCAGTACCCAGGGCGGTCGCGGTAATAAGTATGCACTCTTTCTGCGGTTTCAAAAACTGCCCGCTGCAGTTTTTTGTGCGGATTGTTCAGCAATGTAAGGCTCAAGACAAGACATAATCCTAGCAGTGCTGCCAAAATGGCAAATCCAAATCCCCCATTCAGGCGAGCTCGTTCCAAATCAAAATGAATTGCCATTTTTGCCTCCTATCTGCCCATTGCGCTGGTGATTTGATCTTGCATATCAAATGTACCGAATACAGCCCATGCAATAATACCGGAAACGGCTAACATTGCCACCATGTTCATAATTTCGGCGCGTTGTTCAATCAAAAACACCGATTCTTCCAGCCATTCATTAGCCAATTTATCCAAAGCCTCTTCAAAGTTATCCAATTCGGAATAAATTTTTAAGTCGGTTATAATTTGTCTGTCTGGAAACTCGTGACCAGCTTTATCCAGTGCCTGACCTAAGTTATCACCGTTTTTAATGTGGAACAGGGCGCCGTCGATTTTTTCTTTTAAATATTTATTGGAATCTCGGCGCAGCGAGGTCAGTGCTACAGAAACCGGCACACCGCCTTTTACAAGGGCTGACAAAGCCAGCAGCCAGGTAATACCCGTAAAAATTTTATACAAAGACCAAGGCGGACAGCGGTCGATTTTTACTCTTAACGGACCGGTCCAAATACCAATGGTAACATAAATGAGCAATCCCATCACTGGCAAAATAGAAAAGGCAATCAGCCAGTTTTTTTGAATCCACTCGGAAAGGTCAATCAATGTCTTAGCCGTGCCGGTCCAGCGGGTATTTGGAGCGGCGTCAAGCATAGGCGGTACCATATATACACCGATTGCGTACAAAATTACCACCGACATCATCATCAAAAAGCCAGGGTAGGCAATAGCGCTGACAATCGGGCGAATCATACGGGTTGAACCTTCGGTCACCTTAATCAAGTTTAACAAGGCGCTTTCCAAGTCAGACACATCGCCCACGGAAAGCATCAAGCGTTCGCGGCTTGGCGCCCAGCCTTTTAAGCAGTCCGAAAACGGGTGACCTTCTTGCAGGGCGTGTCCCCATGCTGCCACGGCAATAGCCATTGGGTCGGACGGGTGCTTGCCGTCTTCGGACAAACCGCCGTAAATCATTTCCAATGAGTTCATCAAAGAGAAACGGTTGCGCAGCAAAGCCGCCAGTTTGCGATAAATTTTCAAACGTTTGGTATTTCCCATGGAACACATAATTTTAGCGTAAGCCAACAGCCATTGGTTGTTATTGCGCATAGCTTTGTTAAATGGACTCTGTTTTTTGACGTCAGGCATTTTTTCACTCCTAATAAATTGGTCGTTGGTCTAATAGTCCGCACCAGCGTTCAATTTCATCCAAATCAATATATCCTTTAAGCATACGTTCAATCGCCGCTTCACGCAAAGGACGTCCGTCCAGTTCGCTGACCCAATAGTCAATGGCGTTTTTGGTGTCACCGTTTACCATCAGCTGTAAAAAGTGTGCGTCCGGGATAATAATCTCCGGCACCGACATACGTCCGATAACTCCTTTGTGTCCGCAATATTTGCACCCCGGACCGCGTAAATAGGTGTTTTCTATGCCATAATCGCCCAAGGCGGTTTTAAGCCGCTGATATGACGGATCATTCATACGTTCTTTAATAGAAATCCGGCAATAAGGACAGATTTTACGGAACAAACGTTGAGAAATCAAACCTTTCATAATTTCAGGGTCGTTTAACATATATGGCTGAACGCCCATATCGCGCAAACGGGTAATAATTGCCGGCGCCGAGTTGGCGTGCAGGGTTGACCACACGCTGTGACCTGACAAAGCGCCCTTAAACACCAAATCGGCAGCGGAAAGAGAACGAATTTCACCGACCATCATCACGTCAGGGTCGGAACGCAAAGCGGCAGACAGCGCCTTGGTAAACTCTTCATCTTTTTCTTCTTCGGTGTTGGCGTTGGTAACCGGCATTTGCCGTGCGCCCGGAATCGGATATTCAGGTGGGTCTTCCACGGTAATAACGTTAATTTCACCGTTACGCTCCTGAATAAGCTTAATCATATTACGCTGCAAGGTTGTTGATTTACCGGAACCAGTCGGACCGGCAACAATGTTCAAGCCCACAGCTGTGGCGCGCAGGCGGTAAAACAGGTTAAGCTCTCTTTCGCCCAAGCCCAATGACTTTAAGTCGCCGTTTCCGTTAGGGTTGTCATCGGCGTAAAGCAAACGCATAACCAAATATTGCGAACCGAAAGCGACAGGGTTAAATTGCAGACGGATAGCCAGCACATTGTGCGGTAAAGAAAGTTTGCCGTCCGTGCCGCGCAATGGTGTAGAACCCAGCTTTTGAGCGCCTTGGAACTCGTTTTGTGCATAGTTTGCATCAGAAATATCTGCCGATGCGAAAGCGGCGCGCACAAAAGCTTCGCCCCATTCCTGCGAATATTCCAGTTCCCGCTCCATCATACCGTTTACACGAAACATAATCAAAGTTGAATCGGCAACAATAACGTGAATATCAGAAACTTTTTTGGCTGCTGCGCGGTTGATAACGCTCAAGAAGTCAATCTGCATTTGATAGTCGACAGATTCCTGCGCCGTCATCTTAATTTCGCCAGAACCGCGGGTAGCATAGGCGTAAATTGCCGAAATTTCCTGACTTGATACATACTTAGGAGCATGCATCAGCAGTTTGCGGCGTTTTGCAATGGCTGTAAAGTTTAAAACCTGACCGTCAAAGCGGTGAGCTTCATCAATTAAATATGTACCGTCTGAAAACAGCACCAACATACGGCGGGTTTCGCTGTTAATGTTTAAGTCGCCGTCTTCGGCTGTCAACACCTTGTTATTATTGGCAAAAAGCGTGTCAAAGATGTTGCCGCCTTCTTTCTTGTCGCTTTTCTCTTCTTCAATGTCCGAACTTTTTTTCACTGGAGGCGGCGTTAAGGACGCTGTTCCGGCTTTTTCCGGTTTTGGCGTCGGATTAGCGGCAGGAGCGGCGTTTGCACTTTGAGAATTTGCATTTTGTGAAGACGAAACCTTAGAGGCGCCGGAACCAACAAGTTCGGCGCTGCTCAAAGGTTGTACTTTTTTTACATCTTCTTCAGTCATTTTTTTTATTTAACAAACATTCCTTGACCTAAAGAGTGAACATTGGCTGCTCTAGGTGCAGATGACACAGTAGAAGCCGATGCTGAGTCGCGGCTGTTGTTGTTTGTATTAACAGCTCCGGCGCGGGCATTACCATTTCCTTGCGCTGCCGGTACAGGCGCACCGCGGACGTTGCGTACAGAGGAATTTCTGTTAATGGCGCCTTTGGCAGACAGCGGAGTTTTATCTGCGCCGTTGAAAGATTTTTCCGGCTCATATTCGCGTACTGTACCGCCTGTATACAAATAGCCTTTAGCTCCTTTGTTGTCAAAAGCAATATAATTATCGGTAATTGCCGTTACAACCTCTCCGCCTTTCAGCATAGAGCCAACGTGAACAATAAAGGTTGTGCCGTCTTTGTTCAAAATTTTAGCAACAATATCTTTGCCTTTTCCGGTTATATCCATAATGGCATATTCGTTAGACATATCAATTGCATTTTCTTCAATACCTGAAGCAAACGGATTAGCCGCATTGCCGTTTTGAATTTGCTGCATGGTTTCTTCGTTTTGCAGAATTGCTTTTTTCAAACTTGTAATCTGCTGTTCCAAAGAAGTTACGGTCTTTTCGTGAGCTTTCTTAGCTGTTTCGGCTTTTTGCAAAACTATGCCGGATTCGCGGCGTACTTCGGTAATTTGCTTTTCAAAGCCTTCAATCAAGGTTTTGCGTTCATCGCGCAGTTCTTTTACCTGATTTTGCAAAGCAGCATTTTTTTCTACCCATTTTTGGTTAACCACCAGCATTTCATTCATATATTCATTCAAAACGCGGGCTTGGCGTACTTTTTCAAGTTCCATTTCAGCTTTTCTCAGTTTTTCCTGAGCTTCAAGCTCTTTAATTTTACGCTGGGTTTCTTCTGCTTTCAAACGTTCTTCTTCAGCTTTCAAGCGGGCAGCTTCTTCCTGCTTAGCTTTCAGGCGCTGCATACGCAAAGCATCAATACGGCTGCGAACCTCTTCGCGTTTGTATTCAAGGTTCAAAATTGTGGTTTGCTTTTCAATGTTGGACATTTGGTTAAACAAACTGTTGTCTACTTTTGAAAGAATAGTGTTGCCGAAACGTTCAAACGGAGATTTAGGTGCATCGGCGGTAGGAACTTCATCACCGGTTGCCGGAGCATCACCCGGAGCTATATCGCCTTGTGCATCGCGGATATCGACATCGGAAACATTATCCAAGCTGTTCGGAGAAAGCTGAACATCGTTATTTTCGGCTTTTTGCTCTGCGGCAGCATTGTCGGCAGTTGCATTGCCGTCCGAATTTTCAGCTTCGGCGCCGTCGGCAACAGCGTTGCCGTCATTCACGCTTTGAACGCTTGCCTCATCAGCATTTGCCACATCGGTCTTGTTGGCATCGGTATTGCTGTTTTCAGCTTCATCCAAACCGAATAAGTCGTCGGACTGTTCCTGAGGTTGATTGTCTTGAGCAGCCTTATTTTCTACCGGTTCGGCGTCAAGCTGCGCATAGCCGGATTGGCTGAAAGCCACCATTGCAGCAAACATAACGGCAATCATGACAATACTCTTATTTTTCAAATTATAACTCATATATTTCCCCCTTGTAAGTCCAAGTACCACTATTTACATCATATGTAATTTCTTTAACAGATAAACCTGAAAATTTCATTAACAATTCAATCCAAGTCAGCGGGTCTTGTTGAGATGATATTCCGAATGTCATAATATTATAAAGTGCTCCGCGCGGAGAAGTCCAGCTGGTTTTTGCCATTGAAATTTGCGTATCCAAAGTTTGGTTCAAATCGTTGATAATGTCGCGCAGCTCTTTTTCCGAATATTCCGGCGGCGAGTTCAGTGTAGAAATTTCTCCAATCGGCACCGTTACCATAAAGGTGTTGCCATCTTCGGAAATAACGCGGGAAGTAAAGGTAACGCCCGAAATATCCAAAGCCTGCTCCATCCAGGTAATACGTCCCAGTTCACGCTTCCAGCTGGTAACCAAGCCGCCACTATTGCAGGTAATGCCTTCCAAAGACCACCCTGGAGTAACCACTTGCACCACTTTTTTAGTGGCATTATAGCATTCACGCATAATATCAACCGGACTCTTAACCGATTCCCACGGCTTAGGCTCAGCCGGTTCCGGCGCCGGCGCTTCAACTTGTTCTACCGGAGCAATTACCGGAGCTTCCGGCGCGGCAAAGAACATATTTTGCAAAGTGGAATAACCATACCACAAAATAATGGCAAAGCCGACAATCACCACGCCCAGCATAATCATATCGTTGCTGCCGTTGATTTTATCCAGCTTTACAATCAAACCGCGGTTAATCAACGTTGCCAAAGCATCAGGCTTGGTCTCTTCTATGCCCCATTCTTTCGGAGCATACAAAGCGTCCCAGTCCGGCACGGCAAGCATTGAAATAAATTGGTCTTTAGCGTCTTTTTCGTTTACAAAAAGCGTATCGCCGTCCGACAGAATAACATCATTTCTAAAGCAGATATACCACCAGCCGGTGTCAACTTTGAACACACCTAAAAATGAGGTGACGTTTCCCAAAGCCGTAATCAGCGACACGGCAGCAGACGGCGTGCCTCTTACAAAGCCTTGAGATGAAGCCGCCAAACCAAACTGAGATGATTTGCCTTTTCGGACGACGTATAAGTCTGCGCCTTCCAAAATGTTTTCAGCGGCTTCTTTTACTTCAGGCAGCGGGCTGTCTTCATTGATTAAAGGTTGCCAAAACAAGCTGGCAGCATAAGTTACTCCTCCTTCGTTAAAGGACGACTTCCATGCTTTTTCTTCTTCTAAATCATCAGCCACGAGCCTTCTCCCCAAAAAGTCAGTTCATTCTGGATTCCGGTAATAAAGGAGATTCCAAAACCACCGGAGTTAACATAATTACTAACACAGTTCTGTCTTTTTCAGCTGTTTGCGAACCGCCCAGCAAAGTGTTTTTCGGATTGCCGACGCCTTGCTTGTCTGTTGTATCTTCAACACGTTCGTAACCTGCCAAAATCAAGGTTTCGCCGGACTTCATAGCCACTTCTTGTGTAAATCCGCGGGTTTCGATAACTGGGTTTTGAATAAACTCGCTGTCGCCGTCCGAAGAGCTGCTGTCGTCATCAGAGCTGCTGGATGAACTTCCGCCGGAAACGTTTACTGCATCCAAAGACAGCAAGTCAGACAGCGTCAGGTTAAAGAACATCAAGATTCTGCCATGGTCCAAAATACGTGGCAAAACGCTCATGGTGAAACCAGTTTCAATTTCTTCTGTTTCTACAGAAATATCATAAGTGTTGGAATCACCGCTGTTTGTTTTGGTAATTTGCGAAATATAGTTCTGCGTCTTAACCACCTGAATCGGCGCCGGTTTATTGTTCATTGTCGTAACCGTACCGCTGGTAACCAAGTTGGTTTGACCTTCTTTCGACAAAGCCTGCATAGCAGCGTCAATACTCCAACGGCTGGAACTGATACCCATGGTCAAATTTGACAGAGGGTTGTCAATCTCGCCAGCTGTGTTTCCGCTGATAGATTTGATAGAGCCGCGTTTGTTAAATGTTGCAGACAAATCCAAGCTATATTTATCCGAATTGGTAATATTTACCTGAATAACTTTTACGCTGATGGCGATTTGCTTAGACACGCGCTGGTTTTGCTCGTTAATGAATTTTGCCACGCGCTTAATGTCTGTCGGTGTTGCCGTCAAGGTAATTGTACCGGCGCCTTTATCCATCACCAAGTTTGAATCAGAGGTAATCATAGAGCTGATAGTGCTTTGAATGTTGCTCCACATATCCATGCCGTCAACCGAGCTGCTTTGCGAAATGCTAGAAGAACCGCCCGAACCGCCTACAGATACGCTAAGCGACGGGTTTGTCGGCAAAGAATACAGCACAAAGGTTTTGGTGATATATTTATAGAAATAAATTTCATTCTTTTCATATTTCCACCAAATGCCGAAACGGTTGGAAACTTCGTCCAAAAGTCCGCTGATAGGACCTTTGTAGTTTACAATCATTTTTGTAGAATCAGTCCATTGCACGCCGATATCTTTCATTGCCGGTTGGTTTTTATCGGCGTTTGAAATGGCATTTTCTTCCAATTCCGGAGCATAGCGCACGGAAAGAGAAGTGATTTTGTTAATCATACTGCCGATTTCATAAAGGGTAATCGGACGGTTGCTGATTAAAGTAATGCCGTCTTTAGTTTCCAAATAAGCCGGAACAGGCTGACCTTCAAATTCAATATTGCTGGTATCGCCCAACCAAATATCGTTTTTGACTCTGACCACGTCATCTGGAATAGGGTCGCCCGGCATGGCGGCTTTTTGTTTCAAATCCAAAGCGTTTTCGGTTTGACGCGCCATGCTCTCGTCCATTTCCGGTGAAACAGAGCAAGCTACGGTAACGCCCAAAATACCGATAACAGCCAGTTTTAACAAATTAGTCATACGCATTTTCGTCCTCCATTGTTTCAATTACCAAGACGCGGTTACCTTTATAGAATGTTGCCACCGGAGCCGGTCTTGCTCGGGCAAAAGCGCGTACAAGGGCAGACGACACATCGGCAAAGTTGCCTCTAAACATAGCGCCTGCGTTTAATGTATAGTTGCGGTTGGTTTTCCAAATCAATCTCCAGCCGGATTCTTCACTCCATTGAGTTAAAAGTTCTTTCAGGCTTTGACCTTCTTCTGCCAGCCAGTCTTTGTTTTGGTCTTCTTCTTCGGCTTTAGTTTCTTCCGAAGGCTGTTCGCCAGTGGTTTGCTGTTGTTGATTTTGCGCTTGAATATATGCGGCATTGCGTCCGCCTTGAGCAGCTGCAGCGTTGCCGTCGCGTTCCATCACTTCGGCTTCATAGTCAACAACTTCATTATCTATGCTAGGCGGCACCGAGGCAGAAATATTGTTGCCGGCGCCGGCTTGGGTAATACGATGGTCGCGCGGCGTGCGTTCGCCGTATTTGCGGAAATCCGCCTGCGTGCGGGTATAGTTTATGCCGGTGGCAGGCTCGGTTGAATCTTCGCACACGCTGAAACCGTCGGGAGTTTCGGTGCAAACTTCGCGGTATTCCTGATCGCTGGTGCAAATTCCGTTTTCACATTCTTCTTCCAAATAGCTTCTATTGCTGATACAGCCGCTCAGTGCAAAAAGACACAGGAATAAACTTAATGCCGTAAGTTTATTAGTCATAATATTTCTTTCAAAATTGTATCTCATCGTATTTTCCTATAATACATGTTGCATTAAAAATAGCAAGCAGAAGTTAATACCAAGGGTTATAAGCCTTTTTGCGGGCTTTATTCGCATCTTCTTCGCTGGCGTATCTTACATTCCTAATAATAAAAGAGTTTGGTTCTCTATCGGTAAAAATTATGTTAATTTTGTTATAATCCACACCATTATTTACCAAAATAGAATACAGAAGGTTCAGACGCTTTTGCTGCAGCTCATATGAACCGGTGCCGTCAATTCTGATTTCAATAAAGACATCATCATTTTTTACGGCGTTGTCGGAAAAGGCTTTCAGCCATTCCAAAGTCTGACCCGAAATTTCCGCGCGGTTCGGCTGAAACGCCAATTTCAACTCGGACGGAGCGATGCTTGAATTATCTTTGCGTCCCAGCCCCAGCAGCTTGCTGAAGGCGGATTCACCGGATTTTGTTTCTTTTTTAGCTTTGTCCGCGGTTTCTTCGTCTGATTTTTTGCTGCTTGATGAAAACCACGCTGCAATGCTGTCGGTCAGGCTTGGCGAGCTGTTAAGCGGAGTTGTGCTCTGTTCAGCCGCATTTTCAGCCTTAGGCAGCGGCGTGGTGACGGCATCTTTTTTCGGCTCATCGTCTTTTGCCGCCGTGTCGCCGAGCTCGCCGCTTTGTTTCAGGCGTTCGCTCAGTTTTTTATTTTCTTCAGAATACGAAAGCTGCGGCGTTAAATTTTCATCGTTGGCAATATCTTCCGGAATAGGAATTAAAATATTCTTCATCATTTTATAGGCGACTTTGATCTCTTTTTCAGGCTTAGCCGGTTCAGGAGTTTCTATTGCCAATGCGGTCGGAGCCACATCGTCTTTAGTGTTCATTTGGTTCTTGGAAATATGCTCGTTTCCAGTTGTTGCTGCTACCCAAGGGTCGGAATACGGCTCTTCCATGTTGGCAGCTAGGTTGCTTTCAGTGTTTGTTTCCACGCTTGCCATAGCCAAACGGTTGGTTGTGCCCAAATTTTGCAGGCGCACATTGTCAGAAGCTAAGGCAACTTGGCTGTTTTCGGCTTCTGATGAAACTTTCACATCTTTTTTCGGCTCGCTGAAATTATGCATTATCGGAATGCTGAACATTTTAGCCTCGCTGGCATCAGCAATTTTCAGCGGCTCTTCGTTTTCAGCGTCTGCTGTTTCAGGATTCTTTTCTGTTTTGGCGGAAATTTTACCGCTATCGGAATTTTCTGCTAATTCCAAAGAATTATCTTCTTTTTCTGACAACACACTGTCAAGTTCATCATCTTCCGGAGCAAATAAAATCTCGCTGCCGCTGTCTGCCTGCAGGTTTTGCTCTTCACTTGGCAGGGCAATCAGCTCTGCGGCGGCGGTATCAAGTTTTTGCTTCGCCGGAATGTTGTTTATCTGTTTGAATTTTTCGGCAATCGGGTTTGTTTCTTCAGAAGTTGCAAATAATTCAATATCTTTTGCGCGCAGGTCGTCAAAATTTGTCTCTGCGGAATCTTGTTCATTTTCGGGCAGCAAAAAACTGACTTTAGCCGCGGCAAACAC
>CAVEOB010000003.1:0-42179 GCA_963617265.1 Mediterraneibacter gnavus | reverse complement strand
CACCATAACTAAAGAAAATAAAAAGCTGCCTATAAAGCATTTCCAACCAAATCTTGGCATTTTCAAACCCTTAAATGCAGGAATCCGCATACAAAAAGCATACGGTACACCCGTCTTAGCCGCAGAATACAACTAATTTTGTTAAAATAGAGTTAATAGCCGAAAACAAAGTAAAGCAAAGCCTGCGCAGATGTTTTGGTGGAGTTTTATTATCAAAAAATTTACTAATTTGATGCTATAAAAAATCTGTAGAAACAATTTTGTTAGTGTGAATTTTTTGTTACAGCCAATTTTATTGTGAAAAAACATATAGTTGCACAAATTCAAAAAAGCTGGAATTTTTTATAAAAATGCGTTAACATAAAATTGTATAGAATTCGACTTAAGGAGAACTAAAATGAAATTTTTAAAATCAAATATCCTGAGCATTACCACAATGACATTTTTGTTTGCTTTGGTAATGATGGGCGATGCGGCAGCTGTAACTGTATTCGGAACAGCAGCCGGCAAATTGGTGGATTTGTTCAAAAACGCCAAAATGGTTGTGTTCGTTATTGGTGGTTTTGGTTTGGTTGCTTTAGCCTTCCAAGCTATCTTCGGTAAAATTAAATGGGCATGGTTTGCTGCTTTGGCATTCGGTTTGGCTGTTGTTGCCGCTGCAGGTGCTATCGTAAACTATGCTGCCAACACAAACAATGCTGCTGGTTCAAAGTTTGGTGATACATTGGGTGATGGTAGCCAATCAGTTTGGGATAGCAACTATAGTTACTAATCTTCTTTCTTTGGAGGAAGGTGCTGCAGCGCTTTCCTTCAAAGAAAAATTTATTATTTATTAAGGAGGCGTTCAAAATGTTTATGAAAATATGGAACTTTATGTATAATAACAAATATACACTGTGTCTGATTCTTTCTGTATTTTTATACACATCAGACGCTTTCGCCGTTTTTGAAGCTCTGAATACTGCTGGTAAAAATATTTTCGGCGGCTTGACAAAGTTGGTTGCTCCGGCGGCGACCATCGGTATTGCCTGCTGCTGTATCGCCGGTATGTTCGGTAGTTTTAACTGGAAATGGTTTGCGGCGATTGCCATCGGTATTTTTGTAATGTCGGCAGCAGCTGCCGGTTTGATAGACCACGGAATAGAAACCGCTGATTTGTCTGGCGATATGTAGGAGAAAGATTATGTTTACAAAAAATAAATGCAGTGTTTTTCTTCTATCGGTTTTTGCTTTTATTTTAGTTTCTGTGTCAGAAGCTCATGCTGACGTATTTGATAAATTATCAAGCTTGGGAGAATCTCTTGGCGTAGGATTGGCTAAAAGCGGCTATTTAATCGCTGGCTTAGGCTTAATTGCTTTTGCCGTGGCAGCGATATTTAATAAAGTCAGTTGGAAAACCTTGGCTTATATTATGATGAGCACGTTTATTCTAACTGCGTTGCTGAGCGGTATAATATATAAATCACTTCAGGTTGACGGTTCTTTCAGCGCCTTGGGCGGAGTTTCTTTTAATGGTGTCGGTGGCAGTACGTCAACCGGTCAAGATACCACAACCAATAAGGTTGATAGCGGACATAAATAAGGCGGGTGCAAATGAAATTATTATTTGCTGTTATATTTTCTTTTTTTCTGCTGCCGTTTTCTGCAAACGCGTATATAGACACTACCGTAGACGGCGAGGCGGAAGCAACCGCCGGCGAGCAAAACACCAATTTATACCGCTTGAATGCGGATAATTTAAGCCGTTTGAAAAAAATGCGCCAAATAGATAATGTGCTTGCCCGCAATCCAAACGCCAATATTGAAAACAGTCAAGAAATGGAAGACCTGCTCAGCAATAAAAAACAGGTTGATTTAGATGAGCAGGCGCAGTTGGCGCAAATGTATAAAGATACGGTAGCCCGCACCAAAAATAAAAATACCTTGATAGTTAAAAACGCCGATGACTATCGCCAAGTTTTGCAAACCGCGGTAAATTCGGTGAAAGATGTTGAGGTGATAACTAATCTGAAACAAAGAATACGGAGGAGATAATGCGTGAAGAAATTTTAAAAGCCGTTGCTCAGCCGCCCAAATTTTTATTTGCCCCGATGGTTCCGGCAATTATAAATTTAGGTATTCAGTTTCCTATGCTTTTTATGGGTATTGGCGTTGCTGATGTTAACCCTTTGTTTTTTATTACAAGTATAGTTACCGCACATGCCGCGCTGGTGGTTGCCGGAATAAAAGAACCGCATTTGTCAACCATGCTGCAGGCATATGGTCGCAGCAACAAAATAAGCCAAAATTTATATGCAGTACAAGGAAATAAGTTTGAGCCATGAATAATTATGATTTTATGAGTATATTTGTAGAAGGGCTGAGCAATGTGCAAATTGTGGTGGCTCTTATCGGTATCGCTTCGGCGGCGTCGTTTGCCGTGCTGCTTTCAACTCGTTTTGGACGCTGGGTTTTGCCGCAGCCTCGTGAATCACGCGTGTCGGACTTTTTGCCTTTTGCCAAGTTGATGTCGGACGGTGTGACCATTCAGTGCAGCAACAACTCCTACGCCCGTGTTTTTAAAGTGGAAGGCGTTGATTTGGCTTCGGCGACCGGCGAAAAAGTATATTCTATGATGGAAGCCCGCAAATCGTGGATTGACGATATGGCAAATATGCAAATTGTCTGCCGCGTGATTACCATTCGCGAAAGAATTTCCTTGGAAAAAGAAAAAAGAGATTTCGGCAACCAGCTGCTGGATTCCATTTCGCAGATTTGGTTTAACAATATGAACCGCATATATAGCAATAAGCACTATATAATAATGTCGGTTATCGACCGCAAAGATGCCTTAAAAGATTTGAACTATGCATCGCAGAGCTTGCTTTCAACTATGGGTGAGTACGGCGTCAGCCCAATGTATGAAACCGAGGACAGTAAAGCAACCGACAGCCCGTTTTATGTGTTTTCGCGCCTTTGCAGCCCAATTTCCAAGCCGGAGCCTAAAGTACGCAACACCGAAGGCGCCAGACTTTGCGAGATGCTGACCGCCGACCATATCCATTTTACCAAAGAAGAGGGAATTATCAAATTTTTCTCGGGTGAAAAAGAACTGTATGAAATTGCTATGGGTATCCGTGTCAGCGGCGAAGCCATGGACGAGAGTATGATTTATTCCTTAAACGCCATTGACTGTGAATTGGTGATTTTGCACAATATTCGTCCGCTTTTCCGTTCGGAAGGGCGCTTGCTTTTGGTTCAGCAGCAAAGAATGGCGCGTGTAACCAGCTTTTCTGAAAACGTTGCCGAGCAATATAGCGAGGCGCTGGCGGCAATTGATGATAGCGATAACAACTATCAGTCTTTATGTGAATACGCTATGACAATCATTATTAAAGGCGAAACCAAAGAAGAAATTAACTTCGGCGAGTCTGAGGTGCAGCGTATTTGCCGTGCGTTCGGCGTTACTCCGGTGCGTGAAGGCTGGGTAAACCAAGCCGTGTTCTTTACGCAGTTCCCAACTTATGACACCTATCCGAGAACTTATCGCTATTTGTCGCGGGTGATTGCTATGGCTGTAACTATGGATCACCCAGCAGAAGGTTTTGGCAAAAGCGACTGGGGCAACGGCGCCATCACGGTGTTCCGCACCATGTCCGGTTCGGCGTACCGCTTCCAATTCCACGTTTCCAGCGAAGAGTCTGCGGTGGCGCACTGTTGCATTATCGGTCCGACTGGACAAGGTAAAACTACTTTGCTAACCTTCTTGGCTGGACAAGCTATGCGGCACGGCGATTTGCGCGTATTCTTCTTTGACCGCCACTTGGGTGCGCAAATCTTTACCCGAGCCATAAAAGGCGCGTATGTCGGCTTTGACGGCGATGAAAAGAATGTGTCTCTAAACCCGTTTGACTGTGCCAATACGCCGGAAAACCGCTCGTTTTTACGCCGTTGGCTGAAATCTATTACCATGGTGGACGATGCTTTGGCAGAACGCGAGGTAGCCCGTGCCATTACCACGGCGTTTGACTATCTGCGTCCGGAAGAGCGTTTGCTGAAAAATCTGTATAAAAGCTGTTTTTCACCAACCGGAAATATGCGGCGTGAGCTGTTCCGTTGGGTAAATCCTGACCAATACGGCGCAATTTTCAACGGGCAGAATGATAGCTTGGATTTGAAGAGCCGCCGCTTTATGGCGTTTGACTTTACGCATATTTTTGAAGATGAAAACCTTGCTCCTGCTGTAATCAGCTATATTATGCACCGTATTCAGTCCGAAACCGGCGAAACCGGCGTGCCGTCGCTGATTATGATTGATGAAACGGCGCCGATGCTTAAACACCCGATGTTCCGCGACTATTTCATTATCGGTCTGCAAGAAGGACGTAAAAAACGCCAAGCCTACCTCTGCGCCTTCCAACAGCCGAACATTGTTGACAAGTTGGGCGTGGGCGAAGTTATCCGCGGTCAATGCCAAACTGTAATATTCTTCCGCAACCCGCAGGCGCAGCTTGAAGATTATGCTAACTGGAATTTAACTCAAAGCGAACTTGACTTTATTTTTGGTAAAAGCTATCGTGACTTCCCGTATGCCATTTTGCTGTCGCGTCCGGTAACCGGCGAGTCGGTAATTTTGGACGTCGACTTGAGCGGCTTAGGTAAATACCTGCGTATTTACAACTCCGGTCGAAAGAATGTTTTGCTGGTTCAGCAGCTTATAAAAGAATATGGCGAAGACGGATTTGTTACAAAATATTTAAATATTGCCTAGGTTTTTCAAAAAGTCTTCACTTTTGCGCAAAAATAAGGTACACTTTTTAAATAAGAATTAGGGATTAAAGGAGGCTATTATGGATTTATGCAGAATAATAAAACGAAGCGGCGTTTTTCTTTGCCTCTCTTTAATTTTATACGCTGAAAATGCGGCGGCTTTCCCATTGCCGACCGTAGATATGGCTCGTTTGGCGCAGTCTGCCAAAACCACAAAATTGCAGATTGATGAAATTTATCAAGAATATCAAAGCAATATGAATATAATCAAGCAAATCCAAAACGGAGGCTATGCCGCCGCGGCAAGAGAATTGTTTGGTAAAATTCAAAACGGCGACTATGATCGCTACGGCGGAATGGTTAAAAACGTCGGCGTAAGCTTGGAAACCGGCGCGGCAAATGCGCAGGCTGTGGCGTCTAAAAAAGAAAAACGTAAAGAAATCAACGAAAAGCTGGCAGAAAAAGAATTGCAGCGCAAAAAAGAAGCTGCTGAAGAAGCTCAGGCTAAAGCCGAACAAAAACAAAAAGAAAGCGAAGGTTTGGCTAAGAAAAGCGCTTGGAGCAAAGCTTACAGCTGGGTTAAAAAGAATAGCGTTTCTGCGGTTGATGCCGTTTCATCGGGTGTTAATACCATCGAAAACGGCGGTTCAATAAAAGATATTTATAACAACACCAAAGGTTCTTTGGGCAATATAGCCGGCAATATGAAAGATGATGCCGAAGAAGATGCTGCCATAAGAGAAAAGCAAGAACAAAGAGCTGCAGAAGAGCAAGCAAAGCAAATTAAAGAAAATCTGGATAAATTAGAGCAAAAAATGAATGAGCAGATGACGAATGATTTGCTGAAGAAAAATGATCCGACTCAAAATTTAGGCAAATAGGAGATTGAAATGAAAAAACACACTATCATAATTGCTTTTTCGGCAGCTTTGCTTTTAAGCGCATCTCCTATGTCTTTGGTAAACGCGCAGGTAAGCGATTTATGGAGCACCGCCGGAGATAGCTATAATAAAGGTTGGAACAATAACAGCGGGGCGGATATTGACTTAACCGGCAAATCACCGCTGCAATCTACAGTGGACGAAGCCGCCAATGCTAGCAGCGAAGTTTCAGATGCCTACGGCAAAACCACAACCACAGTCACCACTGGCTCAGACCTGCCTTCTGCTTCAGAAATAAGCAGTGGTTCCGGCAGTTCAACTGGCACGGCAGGCTCCACATCTACGGCGGATAGCGGCAGCACGGGAACAGCGTCCGGCACTGCGACTGATAAAAACAAAAAAGAAGACACCACAAATTATACAGGTGTTTTTAACGAGCGGCAGATTGTTCCTAATACCATGGCGATTTATTGTAAGACAAACGCCGAGGATATGCTGAAAGAAAGCTCAAAACTTTATAATTGCATTAACGATATAGCCCGCAGTATAAATGATAAAGACAGTTCGGTTCGGGCGGAAAATTTACAGCGTTTCAGCGAAATCCGCTATGAGGAGCTGAAAACTATGATGGCGCAGGCAATTGCCAAAGGTGCTGCAATTTCCAATTATGAAAATATCCAAAATGAACTTGGCGACGCAACTGGCAAAACCAAAACCGAGCACGAAGACAACGTGGCGATAGCTAATGCGACCAGCACCCTGACGGACGTTATCAACACTATGCGCGATTTATATGCCGAGCGTCTGAAAAATGAGGCAATCAGCGGAATTCAGTCTATTGACCCTAAAGTTATTAAGGATATTGCCGAACAAGAAAGCGCTGCTTCCGGCGATAGCGATAAAAAAGATGAAGCTTCTGGTGCAAGCACAGCTAAAGATGCTAAAAGAGATCAAGAGTCAACTTCTACCAAGATAACTGTAACCGAAAATAATCCGAACCGCAGTGTTGCGTGGAAAGACGGCAATAATTGTTCGCAAACGGTTTGCACTGGCAGTGAAGATGATACTTGCCATGAAGAAGTTATCACTTGTCCGGATAACGTATATCCGATAAACGGCAGCGCCGGAACCTATATGGTTTGCATGCGCGGTGAATGTAAAAAGTATGAAGACGCGGATATGTGCGATAACGGAACTCTACAAGAGCAAAGCGGCAGCATAAGCAATTGGGAAACCGGTATGTGCGGCGACAGCGAGTGTCCGGCAGGCATCTATAATGTCAGCGGTCGAAAAGTTGCATGCTATAACGGCAGCTGTACGGTTTGCTTGGATGAAGTTGTTGTAACTGCCAAATAGGCGTTAAAGTAAGGAGAAAGGAAATGAACATAAAAACAGTCATATTCTGCGGTACTGTGTTGACCCTTGCTCCTTGCATGGTTAAGGCGGATTTAGACCCGACAACACTTATTCAAGATCAAATTTTGAATGCGCAGGAAGAAATTAACAAAGCGCTGAAAACCTACACTGGGCAGCAGATGTATTTGCAGCAGCTTGTAAACAGCCGCGATAAATTGAATGAATTGAAACAGATGGGTAAAACTTTTGCCCTTGATTATGCTAACGACTATATTAAGCGTGTGAAAGTTCGCTCTTTTTCAATCAAAGGAATCACCGAAGGTTTGCAGGGAGCGGTGGCAACGCCGGAAATGGCTCGTAAAGTCGGTCAGAAAATGACACAGAAAGAGCTGGTCAGCGACGACGTTCAAAAAGCAAAAGAACATCAAAAGCTTATCAATGATTTGCAAGTTGAAAACGTGGCAGCGATGTATGCAAAATCATTGGTTTTGCGTCGCGCTATAATTGCCGAAAATGAAGAGCTGGAAAAAGAAGAAAAAGAGGAAATGACCGATTTAAGCCTTATTGAAAATGCTTATAAAGTTGTTTCTAACCGTGCTACCGGACGCTGGAAAACCATTTTGGACACGGAGGCTAACTTCAGCGGTCAGTTGGCAGTTGCCGGTTTGTTGAGTATTCGGGCTAATACGGCAGAAGAAGAGGAAGAAGCCGCCATAGCCGATGCTAAGAAAAAAGCTGATGAAGAAGCTACAAAGTCAGGCGAGGAAGGGACTGACGCCGATGATAAAAAACTTAGCGTTGGCGATATAAAAAATAAAACTGAAAATGCCGTAAATGACATCAAAAACGGAAATTACGGCAGTGCGTTGGGCAATTGGGGTGGACTGGCAGATTCGTCCGGCATGAACCAAGGTATCGGAGATGCATTGTCAAAGGCTGGAGATGCTTACGATAAAGGCAAACAGTCTAAAGACAATATAGAAAACGGAAATTACGGCGGCGCCTTAGGCACTTTGGGCGGATTGGCGGATTCTGCCAGCTTAGGCAGCGGCGTCAGCGATGCTTTATCCGGCTCGGGCGATATATACAATTCCGGCAAGGGCTTGTATGATAACGTTAGTTCGGGTAACTGGTCGGGAGCTTTGGATAGCGTTGTCAGTGGAGCGGAAGGCATAAACAATGCTACTGGCAATAGCGCTGAAGAAGTTGCCCAAAGAGAAGCGGCAATAGAGGCAGCCCGCAAGGCAGAGCAGGAAAAAATACAAAAAGGTTTAGATGATCTTGCCAATAAAATGCAGAATGAAACTTTAGGTTCATCGCTTGGACGCGGTTCGTCTTGGAATATGGGCGGCAAAAAGCCTTAAAGAGAAAGGAATATAAGATGAAACATAATTCAAAACATATCTTTGCTCTTTTATTGTTGAGCGCCGTATTTGTCCTGCAAAACCAGCCGGTTTATGCAATTTCCAAACTCGACTTTTTTACTCAACTGGAAAATATGAATAAAAAAGTGCAAAAAATTAAAGAAAAATGGGAAGAAAAATATAATAAAGCTATGTCTGACTTGGAAGCAAAGGTTGAAAAAGCCAGCGGACTAGAAGGTAAGGCTTTGTTTAATGACATTCGCAAACAAATGGAAGGCGATTCCCAAAATATAATTGATAATGTAAAAAGCAATGCGAAAAATTTGGATTTTGATTTTAAGAAAAACATCAAAAATGTAACCAGCAAATATGCTAATACCAAGCTGGATTTGACAACGGCAAATTCTTTGCTGAGCGACTATAAATATTCTTTGGCGCAGGAACGGAGTAAAAAAGAACAGGACATCAAAACAAAAATATCCTTGCTGGACGCGGAAGAAAAACTGCCGAGCACTAAAACAGACGCAAAGCGTTTGCAGGAAATCGCTCAGGAAAAGGCTGATTTAGCCATGCAGTTGAAAGCGCTGGAAGATAAAGATCCTGAACAGAATGAAAAAATGCAGGCAATGGAAAAGCAAATTCAAAAATACGCCAATGAAGCCTCTAAGCTCAACCGTGAACTATTGGAGGAAGGTGGCAAAGCTTATATGGAAAAAGCAACAGATGCGCTTTTTGCCGCTGCCGAAGAAGATGAGGAAAATGAAAAAACAGAGGAAATGTATGCTTCAGATTATAAAGATTTCTTTTTAGGCAAATATGAAAAAGAAAGTTCTGAAACCATTGCCCGAGTCAGATATAAGCGGCAAAAGGAATATTATTTGGCTTTGCAGAATTTAATGCGCGTTCTTATAATTGGTTCGGCAAAAGGCAAAACTATTGCGGATAGTTCAGAAAGCTATTTAGTGCGCACCACCGGCGGAGAAACTAAAGACGGTGAAAAAGTTGCAGCTCCTGACGGTATTTTCGGCGGTATGAGCATGAAAATCGGCGCCGATATTCAAAATGCCAAAATCGCTGCCCGTTATACGGAACTTTTGCTGGCGCAAATGCGTTTTAATGCAATGTCAGAAATAATTTTGTGGAATGATAAATATAAATTGAATGACTACAGCAAGGATTTCACCGCCTTCAACTTGGACGATTATGTCAACAAGAAAAAGAGTTCGTTGGACAAGCTTAAAGACAAGGCAAACAGCACTGTTCAAGATAAGGTAAGTAATTACGGCTTTTAATCGGGAGAAAAACTATGAAAAAAATATGCAGAATATTTATGCTGGTAAGCGGATTGCTGTTTTTCAAAACCGCAAACGCTTCGCTTATTCCCGACTACACTCCGCTGCTGCCGTTTGCGCCGCAAATTTGCTTCCAATGCACACCGGCTACCATCAGCTTTGTAACCACAACAATTGATCAAGTCAAAACTATGGAGCAGAAATTGGTCGGTGGTCAGCTGATAACGGATATTACCCAAAGTTTCCAATCTTATGCGTTGACTTTTGGCAAAAGCAAGCTGAATTATCTAAAGCAAAATCTCGCCAAACGCAAAAAAGTTGTTTCGGCGTCGCGCACTATTGAAGACAGTAAATTGACTGCCGCTGCCGATATTAAAGATGAAGCTAAAGTAAAAGAAGCGTTTATTGAGCTGTTTTTGCAATACCCGTCGCAAAACGGCAATGAAAAAAAGATTTATGAAAGCAATGGTAAACAGCTTTCAATGGACACAACCTTGGAAATGTATATCACCGCGCGTGAAATGGATAAAGAAATCCGCACAATTTTAGCCGAGCTGGACACCATAGAAAAATGCTTGGTTGCCGGTGAAGATTGCAGTGAAGAGGGCTTGGAACAATATAACTGCCAAACAGATGGTACTGAAGACGAGGTTTGCATTTGGCGCAACGCTTTGACTGCCGTTCGTTTATATGACAAGATTATGCGCTACAATGAATTTTTGGTGGCGATGAACTCGCAATATAATGCTGTCCGCAGTATCGGCGGTACGGCGAAAATCCGCGAAGCCGAAGAAAAAAATGATGAAAAAGGAAAAAAGCAAAGTTCTTTAGGTATTTTTAAAGAAACCACTAAATTAGCGGCAAATTCAAGAAATCAGCTCATAACGTTAAGAGAGGCATCGGTAGAAGGGCAGTTTGACACTCTTGACGGCGCCGGTTTGGAATCTCCTGTTGCCGGAAAAGAAAAAGAATTTAAAAGCTTGGAAATAATTGCCGAGGCAAAAAAGGCTCTGAATGAAGCTGTTATGGCTCATAATTATAAACAGGCTTTGCCGCAATACCGCAGTGTGTTTGAAACTTATAATAATTTTTTGGCATATAAGGAAAAAACCGGTATATATGAAGAAATGTCTTTGGGTTGCGTCGGCAGATATTTGACCAATTATTTTACGGATACTTCATCTACCGCTGCTTGGTATGGTGTAAACTGCACCAAAGACAGTGATAAGTATCAATGTCATTATTCGCCGGAAAAATTATTTACGGACACCACCGCTAGCATTGGTGATTATGACGTAGCCTGCACCGAAGACCACTCTAAAAAATGCTATATTATCAGCCGCGGCGACTTATCTAAAAAGAACGGCGGCATAAACGGCTGGCTGACCGCTCTTCAGGAAAAAATCTATCAAAAAATAGATAAGGAAAATCAAAACAGCTATGAAAACGGCACAAACACCAGTGAATATGTTTCTGAAAATGATGATTTGAGTTCTGATGGTTTAGTTTCTTTTGATAATATGAACGCTCAAGGTGATAAAAATTATAAAAAAGATGAAAACGGTGAAAATTCCAAAATGTATAAAAAGCCGTCAATGGAAGAAGAAATTTACGCTGAAGGACGTGCTAATGCTTTAATGAACTGGAGCTTAGGACGGGAAACCTCCCAAATGATAAATAAGGAATTTGTTTCTAAGAGTTCAACTTTCGGACGGACTAAAAGCGGCTATTCTTTATGGAACGACCAAAAATATTTTTATGACGGCTATTTAAATGGCAAATATGAAAATATTGAGGCTTATATAGAAAAACAGCCTATTATCAATCAGCTGTCAAAAGTGGCTTTGGCAATTAACGCCAAGTATCCGTACGAAGGAGTTAACGCGGAGCAGCAGCGTTCGGAAACTGCAAAAGCAATTAACAATATGGTAAAATCGTTTGAAACAGGTTTGAGCTCTGATGTATTAGATGAAAAATTGGCTCAGGCACGGGCTGATTTGCAAAAAATAACTGATGATTATTTTAACTCTATGAAGTCACTAAATACTCAAAAATCAGCAATTTATGCGCAGCTGGATAAATTAAGCGAAACGTACAGCAATACGGTTGATGAGCTGAATCAGGCAAAATCAGATGCCAGTTCTTCTGAGGGTTCAATGGAAAAATCGGAAGACGCCATTAAAGCCGGCAAAGAATTGGAACGAGGCAATACGGTTTCGTCGCAACGTGAAGGATTTAGTGAAGATATTGAAAATAGCAAAAAAACTAAAGCCGCAGCAGAAAAGAAAATTAAGGAGCTGCAGCCAAAAGTAAACAGTCTGAAAAAGCAAATTGAGAATACCCGCAAAAAATTGGAAAGCACTGATACGCAAATGTATCAGGCAAAAGCTGACTATGTTATTAAGTATAACGAAGCAGCTGTTAAAGCTGATAAAGAAATCACAGCGGCGGCAAAATCGTATACCGAGGTCAAAGCGGCGTTTATAAAAGCTAAAGAAGGCAAATTAGTTTCAAATCCAGTGATGATAATTGCTAATCGTCTGCTAGAAAAAGCGCGTGAGCAAGCCAAGCAATATGTTGAAGAAGCAAAAAATGACATTATCGAACTTGGCGATTCTAAATATACAGCCTCCGGTGCTGCAAAAATAAAATCTATCCATCAAAATTTGCTGGAAAAACTTAAAAATCTGAATATGGCGCCGGACGACAGTACGTACAGCCAATATTTGGAGCAGTTTAATGATATTTTTGCCGATACTGTAACCGGCAAAGAAGCCGAAGACAGTGAATATTTTGTCGGAATTGTGGAAAGAGAGCGCGATTTTACCACTCCGAAAACTCCTTTGGCTTTCAGTTCGGCTCCGCTGCGTGAAGTTTTCCACTTTGATATGGATGACTATGACACGGTGCTTAAATATTTCAAAACCGGCGTAAATAAAATTCCGGAAAACAATTCTGATGTTACGCTTATCGGCAATAGTTTGTTATTGAGCGGTTTGGATTTGCCAAAGATTTGGGAGCAACTGCTTTCTTATCGTCCGTATGTTGAAAAAGCAATAGATTTTAATGAATTGTTCCACAAAAACGGCGAAGCGGCTGATGTTACGGCTGCGTCAGGCATTTATCCATGCCTGATGAACAATACTCCGGTTACGGTTGGCGAGCATGGCTATGCAAAAGCCGACTATGCGTCATATGAGTGCTTGAATTTGGTTGGCGGAAAAGATGTTGAAGCAGATGCGTCAATCAAAGTCGGCGATGCCTTGAGCACGCAGAATTGGTCTAAAGCCAGCGAGCTGGGACAGCTTTTGGATTATGTTGAAGAAATAGAACTGGTTGCCGGTTTAAAAATTGTTAAAGGCGGACATCTCACCTTTAATAAATATATTCAAAAAGCTGTATATAATTTGGAAAAATCCGGCAATATAAACAAAGATAAAAGCGCAGCGCGTGACTATTTTATGTATTCGCGTATGTTGTTTGAACATAACCAAATTGGAGACTATCTAGGCTATAAAGAGCTGGACGCGCGGGCGCAAAATGCTGTTGACATGCAGGCTCAGCAAGTTGAAAGCGTTAGAGAAAAACTTAAAGAAATTTTCAAATCTTTGGACTATAATATTAGCGATAACTTTGATTTAAGCAAAGCCGCCGATTACAAATTAGCTGAAGATACGCTGAAAACCTATAAACAAGGCTATATGCGCAGTTTGGAAAATTTGATTGGTTCAATCAACGGAGAAACCGAGCTGGTTCTTGCTGGTAAAGCCGAATTGGAAAATGGTTTGGCGGTTTTGAAAAAAGACGCCAACGAAGAAGCATCTGTTTCCGCCGATGATGATTTGGACGAACTGGAAGAAAAGATAAAAACAGCGAGAGCGAATATGGCTTTAACTGATAAGTATGACAGCGAAGGAAACGATAGCTTCAAAAAACAGATGGAAAGTCTGCGCCCTCCGTATTGCGCTGTATATCCATATAAAAGATAAAAATGGAGAATAACGTTGGAATTAGATAAAAGAATGGAACAAAAACTGCTGACGGATAAAAATGCTCCGCAAAAAGAAATGCAGTTTCAATACATTACCGATGACAAAATTAACAGTAACTCGGTCAAAGAAATTTATTTCTGCTGGCTCTCTCGTTTGGTGATTATCTGCGCTATTTTATCTTTGGGCTTGTTTTTGAGCGCTTCGCTGGTCATATTCCGCTTGGCGCCGGAAATTGTGGTGGAGCCGCTGTTAATCATCAGCCAAAATGATTCTGAAACAATGGTGCGCTATGAGCCGATAACTCCCAAAATGCCGTCAATCAAACAGCTGAATGAAATGTTTATAAAACAATATGTTATAATGCGCAATACTGTGATTAACGACGTGCAGGAAATGCGTACGCGCTGGGGACCGGGGGGAATTGTGGCATATTTATCAGCGCCGAGGGTTTACCGCGAATTTGTGGGACAGAATGCCGCCAATGTGCAGGCTATGTTTGATAATGAATATTCCAGCGAAGTGCGCATAGACAGCGTTAACCGCATTAGTGAAACCAGTCCGGCTTGGATTGTTAATTTTACAATTTATAACCTGTCGCGTTCGCGCAGCGGAAAAAGCGGTGCTCTGACTTTGAAAAAAACAAAAATGCGCGCCTCGATAACTCCAAAATTTATACCTGAACGCCGCGCCGTGTTTGCCCGCTTAATCAATCCGCTTGGTTTTACGATTATGAAATATAATCAAGATGAAATCAGAGAATAATTTTTGTTTAAGCAATTTTAATCTTTTTATTTTAGTATAATAGCCAAAGGAGTATCCTTAGTCAGCCCTAAAATGGCGCAAGGCTAGGGTTTTCCTATGGTATAGTCGATTCTATGCCTGAAAATAACATATTGAAAAAAGAGGCAAAGATGTCTAAAAAAATTTTGTTAATCATTGGGCTGTTGTTAGTTTTGTCCGCCTGCAGCTTGTTTGGTTCATATTATGAGCCGGAAGCGGTTGGACCAGGTAAAGATGTTAACGAGCTGAAATTATCGCCGTGCGCCTGTATGCAGGTTGAGCTGATTAAAGAAGTGCCGGAATGGTTTTTAGAAACAATTTAACGGAGTAACGTAAAATGGCAGACCAACTGGGGACAAATAATACACAGCAGAGATTATTAAAATCCGGAGCGCAGGTGCGAACCAGAGTGCATCCCGCTATGCGCCGTGTAAACCGCAATGAAGACAGTTTGGTCGTAAACGCCAGTGAAAAGCGCTATTTGTGGACGGCTCGCGCATTTGCTGTGGTTACAGCCATAAGTATATGCTGCAATTTAATATTGTTGCTGACAATTTCCAATATTTTGCCGCTATATCGGGTTGAGCCGTATCTGTTAACTTTGAGCAACAAAGATGAACAGGTTTACCGCATTGTGCCATACAGCCGCGATATGGACTCTCAAAAATCAATTACCGAAACATTTGTGCGCGAATATATTTTGCTGCGTACAACTTTGTTGTCAGATACCGAAGAAATGGAATCCCGTTGGCAAAACGGCGGCGATTTGCAGGAAATGTCTTCTTCCATTGTGTACCAAGATTTTTTGAAAAACACCGGACGCAAGCTTATGCAGCGTATGAAACAAGACGGTTTGACCAGTTCGGTAAAAATTTTGACGGTTAATGAAATTGAAGATAAAACATGGCAGGTTGAATATAGCGTTGACTACTATTTGCCGTCTTCATACAAACCAAAAACCATTCGCTACCGCGCCAGCCTGAAAGTTCAATATCAGCCGCGTCGCGTGCAATATAAAGAACGCTTAAAAAATCCGGTCGGTTTCAAGGTGATTTCTTACGGAACAAAGCAATTAAAAGATTAACCTGTTAAGGAAAAAAATATGAAAAATTTAGCTAAATTGACAGTTTTGATAAGTTTATTGTGGGGAGCCGAGGCATTTGCCGGCGATTTGCTCGAAAATACGGATTCGCTGGATCAATATGCAGACCAGTCACAAGGCAATTATCAGCCGATGAACCTGAACTATGCCGGCTTTAACTCTATCGGTATGGTGCAAAGCGCATGGCAGGATCCTTTGCAGAATTTGGGTGAAGGACAAACTAAACCGGCATATTCTAAATATTACTGGACGCCGGATTTGGTTCTGCCGATTCGCGTGCGTGAAGGCATGATTACTTTAGTTAATTTTCCGGAATGGGAGCTGATAGAAAAAATTACTTTAGGCGACAGAGGCTCTTTTGACGGTCAGATTTCTTCTCCTAACACGGTTATGCTGTATCCGCGCAGCGGAAGTCAGGTTGGCGTGGACAGCAACGTTGTAATTAACGGACGTTCCGGCAACAAATATGTGTTTTATATTAAAAGCGAGGCAGTCAACACCGAACGTTTGACCAATTCGATTATAGATATTGATGTTGTCGGGGGAAACGGCGCATCGGGAGGCAGTCCCAGTAGCAGTTCAGGGGTGGTAGCCGGAGGTTCCGGTATTTCAGCATTTCGCGGCGACAATAAAACTGCCGATGCAACGTATACTAGACGTTTTTTGAAAGAAGATTGGCTGAAAAGTCTGCCGATTGACCCGACAAAGTTCCGGTTTGACATAGAAATTTATGTGCCTAACCCTGATGATGTGGTGATTGCTCCGGAGCGCGTTTGGAGAGACGATATTTTCACCTATATTGATTTGGGTGAAAAAGCATTGAATATGACGCAGCGCCCGATTGTGACCTTGATTGTTGAGCGGGTAGAAACGCCGGTTGGTTTCAGAACCAAAGGACCGAACAACCGTTTGATTATTGTCGAGGGTGTCGGCGATATGGTTATGCGCAGCGGCAAGCGTATGGTTTGCCTCAAATTGCGCCGTTCAGATGAAGAAGGCTTGCAATATGTTTCATATGCCGATGATGCCAATGATTGGGACGTAGCGCCGGCAATTCCGGGCGGAGCTAAAGCCGGGAGCGGCGCAGGTGCGTCAGGCGGCAATGCAGCTTCCGGCGGCGCCTATGGCGGCAATGCTAATGGAACTGGTATTGGTGCAGGAACAGAAGGTAAAGCTTCTGCCGGCGGAGCCATGTCCGGTATGATTTCCGTTCCTAATTATGCCAACGTCGAAGCCGGAAGTTCATCTTCTGCAGCCGGAACTAACGGGTTTAGCGGTGCCGGAGCTAACGGCTCGGCAGGCGGTTTGGGCGGAGCAGTCGGCGGTGGAAATGCCGTAACTGGTTGTTTGCCGAGTATGTCGGATTGCACAACTTCTAAAAATTCATATTCCGGTTACAAATACGGCAGTGCCTTTATCGGGCAGAATGGCGAGAATCTCTCCATTGAATTGGGCACGGATTCAGATGTGAACAATTTGGAAAATCTTTGGAAAGATTTGTCCGGACGCTATTCGTCTCTGCTTGGTGGATTTGAGCCGTTTTATTCGGTAGACACTCCGGCGGACGGGCAAGGCAAAGAGCTGTTTCATTTGCGCGTCGGTCCGGTTAAAAGCTTGGAAAGCGGCGACAATGTTTGCAGTCAGCTGGGGCGCAGCGGTGTTTTTTGCAGTGTAGTAAGGATTCAGTAAAGCAGGAAAAATGGCAAAAGAGGTATTAACACATTCGGATAGATATGTACGCAAAACCAACAGGATTATTTTGATTGTCGGTATCATAACCCTGCTGGTGTTTTTGTTTGGTCTTATGCTGTTGACCACCGAAACTCCTGAAGAAGAGCAGCACTATGAAGTAGAAGATACCATTGATGCGGAATCTGATTTGGGTATGGGTGGAAATACCACAAATAATGAGGCGGAAATAGAGTTTGATGAGGGCACGGAAGTTGAGCGTCCGATAACTTTAACGCCGAACCCTATAAATATGGGACAGGTAGTTTTAGGCAATGAAGCCACCAATGTGTTGACCATTGGCACTAACGGAAAAGCTGCGATTCGCATTATTTCCGTAGATTTGGAAGAGGCGGCTTTTGAAGGCTTTAAGTTTGAAAATAATTGTAACGACAAAGAGCTGCGCGGCAAAATTACCTGTACTGTGACTATGCGCTGGAGTCCTAGTGTGGCGGCGAATGTGCAGAATAATTTTAAAATTACCTGGCGTGAAACCAATGTTTCTGACAGCAACGCTAAGCATGATGAAGTGCCGGTTTATGGCACGGCAATTCATAAGGAAGATTGTAATTTCTGCGACGGAGCTTCTTCCGGCACAAGCTCGGCATCTGTTTCGCAAACCGATTTGCAAACCAGCAGTGCGGTGCGTTATGCGGTTGGACCGGACGGCAAAATTATCGGCATTATCGGTGAAGACGGTATTGTCCGCGATTCTAAAGGAAATGAAATCGGCAGAACCAACGCCGATGGCATGATTATAAGCAAAGACGGCGATATTATCGGCGTGTCTTCAACCGGAAAACTGGTTTTAGATGAAAACGGCAATGTGTCCGGCTATGTTGATGCTAACGGCTTGGCTCATGATGAAGATGGAAAAGTCATCGGAACCATGATGGCTGACGGCACAATTATCGGCGAAGGCGGTAAAATAGTCGGTAAAGTCGTAAGTACCGGCTATGTTTATGACAGCAACGGCAATATCATCGGCAAAGTGCTGGAAGACGGTACTGTTGTTGATTTGGACGGCAATGTCATTGGTCGGGTAAATGAAAAAGGCGAAGTTGTTGATAAAAGCGGCAATATTATCGGCTATGTGGCAAAATCAGGCGAGGTTGCTTTTGATGAAAAAGGCAATCGTTTGGGAGTTGTAATGCCAAACGGCGAAGTTGTTGATGAAAACGGCAACGTGGTTGGCTACACAGACGAAAACGGCAATGTTTTCCAAAAGCAAAAGGTCGGCACCCGCGGCTCAACATCACAAATGGTTTATGACGAAAACGGCAATATCATCGGTTATGTTGATGAAAACGGCGTTGTTCGCGATTTTGACAGCAATATCATCGGCAAGGCTGATGAAAACGGCAATGTTGTTGATGTCAACGGCAAAATAATCGGCAGAACCGAAAATCAATGGCATGATTTGGCATTAGATGAAGAAGGCAATGTTATCGGTTATATTGATGATGCCGGAGTTGTGCGCAATAACGGCGATGTTGTCGGCTATGTGGACGAAGAAGGCAACGTCATCGGTGATAAGATGATAACTGAAACTATCGGCAAAGCCGGCGCCGAAAAGCGTTTAGCCTATGATAAAGACGGCAACGTCATCGGCTATATTGAGGACGACGGTACGGTTCGGGATTTTAACGGCAATGTTATCGGTAAAATCGACGCTGACGGCAATATCATTGATGAAAATGGCAATATTATCGGTAAAGCTGGCGCTAAAAAGCATTTAGCAATAGATGAAAACGGCAATGTGATTGGTTATATTGATGAAAACGGCACGGTTAGAGACGGTAAAGGCAATATTGTCGGTCGAGCCGATAAAGATGGGAGCATTGTGCGTACGGTTAAAGATTCCGGCGAGCGTATTATAGCCGGAAAAAAGGGAAAAGCTATAAGAATTGCCTATGATAAAGACGGCAACGTTATTGGTTATGTTGACGAGGATGGCACGGTTCGTGACTTTAACGGCAATACAGTCGGTAAAATTGACGCCGACGGCAATATCATTGATGAAAACGGCAATATTATCGGCAGAGTCGGTGATAACGGAAATTTGGCGCTGGATAAAAATGGCAATGTGATGGGCTATGTTGATAAAAACAACGTGGTCTATGATAAAAACGGCAAAAAATTGGGAGTTGTTGATGTCAGCGGCAATATCCGTGTGTTTGGCGTGCGTAAAATAGGCGGCTTGTTGGATAAGCAGCTGCTGCCGATTACTCCTGACGGTAAAATTTTGGGTGAAATCAACAATCGCGGCGAGATTGTCAGCCAAAACAAAGTTGTGGGCAAAATGCTGCCGAACGGCTTGGTGGTTGATAAAAACGGTGCCAAGATTTTAGCGCGCGGCGTTCATGCCGGATATATTGCCGATTGGGGCTGCCGCTATGATTACCGCTTGGATAAAGATGGAATTATCCGCAAAGAGGGCGAAGAAACCAGCTTGCAGATTTTTGCAGACGGCACAGCTTGGACTGAAGACGGTAAATTTGCCGGTAAAATAATTGAAACAGGCAGCGTGTATGACGATGAATGTAACTACATCGGCGAGGCAAAAGCCGATGGATATGTGCGTGATGCCTATGGCAAAGAAGTAGGCTGCCTTAATCCTGACGGTTCGGTTTTAGCCTTGGAAAAACCGCAAATTAAAGGACATTTGGTGCGTCAGCGCGAGGTTATGTCGGTAAATTGGCAAAGTTTAGGCATTTTGGATGCAAACGGAGCTTTACGCGATAAAGAAAATAATGTCATCGGCTGCGCTAACCACAATGGCGAAGTTTACGATAAAGATATGGGCTATTTAGGCAAAGTTTCCAATGCTTATTATGCTTATGATTTTAACGGCAAGCTGCTGGGATTGTTTGATAAAAACGGCAGAGTAACGGTTTCGGGGCAAGGACCGGTTCGGTTGTTTTTGCACAATTTAATTGCCGGTCACAGCAACCAAATCATTGGTTTTGCTGCGCCTGAAGTGAATATCCTTATCAGTGCAGACGGCAGTATTTTGGGACATCTGTTTCCAGATGGAAATGTTTATGACCGCACGGGAGAGGTTATTGACTCGTTAAAAGGCAATGGCTTAGGGCTATATGGCGGCGTGCCAGCAAAGTTTTTGGAAACCGGATATGTGGTTGATATGGACGGTCAGCCTTTGGGTTTTGTTAACTATGATATGAACATTGTTGATATTAAAGGCAGTGTAATTGGCAAAACCGACGCTAAAGGTCGCTTTATAGATGAAAACGGTCGTCAGTTGGGCGGAATTGTACGCCAAGGCGGCGTGCGCGGCTATAACGGAGCATATTTGGGTTATGTTGTGTCTTCAGGCGAAGTGGTTGAATTAGAAGAAAAAACAGAAGATGCTGCTGGCAACGAATATAAACGCGGCGACATAACCGGTAAAGTCGTGCCTGACGGGCATATTGTGCGTGACGGACGAATTATCGGCGAAGTCTTGCCGGAAACCGTAATGATAGATTTGTTTGGTAAATATGTTGGTTTTTCAAACGCATTCGGAGAAGTTGTCGGTAGAGATAACAGCGTAGTTTCCGTATTGCTCCCTGGTGGCGTGACCAGTGACAATATCTCGCCGATGCCTAAAGGAATGGTTATTGATTTTGGCGGCAATATAATGGGCGAAATCTTGCCGGACGGTCGCTTTATGAGCAATCAAAAGGCAATTATGGGACTGGTTATGGCAGATGGAAAGGTCGCCGGATTTGACGGTAAATTGCTGGGTGAGGTTGTGAGCGGAGATATTGTCATCGGCAATGATGATAAGGTAAAAGGCTTTGTCGGATTTGATGCTAAAGTATATAGCGGCGGCAGCGTTATCGGCAAATTGCTGACAGACGGTTTGGCGGTAGATAATCAAAACAATATCCTTGGTCATGTTTACAGCATAGGCAATACTGTGCTTTCTAACAACGGCGACTATGCCGGACGTTTGGCTGCAAACGGCAAGGTCATAGTTGATACCGGAAAAGAAATTGGGTATATGAAGAGCAACGGCTCTTTCATTGACGCAGATAAAAACGTAGCTGGCTATCTGCTGCCTGAAGTCGCAAAGAATCGGAGGAACTAATGAAATTAGGCAAATCAAAATATTTTAAATTAGTTGTCTTTGCTCTGTTTTTGTTTGGTCTGAAAAGTAATTTAGCTCAAGCTGTTGAAATTACTGCGGTTGATTTTAACGGCAATGTTATGGGACAAGTAATTTCTACCGGTATGGTTATCAATGCCGATGGAGAAAATATCGGCTATATCACGGCGGACAGCTTGATTGTAGATGACAATAACGAAGTCATCGGCGGTGTGGTTCCGCAAGGTGTGGCTGTTGGCAATGATAATCGACCGCTCGGCAAAATCAACAGCGACGGCGTTGTGCGCAGCCTAACCGGCAAGCCTATGGGCAAAGCTCTGCCTAATGGTTTGGTTATTGATGAGCAATATAATGTTATTGGTTCAATTTTGTTCCCGGGGTTGGTGTATTCTGCCGAAGGAAATCCGCTGGGACGCTTGACTGGCGCCGGAACCTATACCAATTTGGACGGCAGCGAAGTCGGTTTTGTTTCTGCCAATGGTTACGCTTATCGCAAAAATGCCGATAGTTATACTTTAGACGGTCGCTTGATGTCTTCTAAAATGGTGGTTTCGCTGAACGGTGAATTTATCGGCAGTATTTCTCCGGCGGGGAAGGTTATAGATTTTGAAGGTAAAGAAATCGGCACCGTGCATGCTAACGAATATGTATATGCCTCCGATAAAGGCATTATCGGACGGGTTGTGCGCACTGGCTATGCCTTTGATTTAAATGGCGGATACATGGGCGTGATAACCTATAACGGTACTGTGATAAACGGCACAGCCGAAGTCGGACGCTATCGTGCCGACGGCAACATTGTAAACAAAGATAATCAGGTAATAGGTTTTTCTGTTCCGCTTTCAGCCACTGCCAACGATAATCAAGGTCAATATTTGGGGCGTGTTTTGCCTAAAGGTTTAGTGGCTAAAGAAAAAGAAGTTATTGGTAAAATCGGAGCCGGTGGCTATGTTTATGACCGTAACCATCAAAAAATCGGTCAGTTGACGCAAACCGGTCCGATATTCGGCGTTTTTGGACAGCTTATCGGTCAAAGTATGAACAATGGCTTGTATATATCGTTAAAAGGCGGAGTTTTGGGGCGTATGCGCGGAGCTTGGGCTTTTGACGGCAACGGTATGCTTTCCGGCGGTATAGTTAAAAATATACTGGCATACAGCAGTTTGGATAAAGCGTATGGTGCAGCCGAAGTAGATGCCACAGCCGCGTCAGGTTCGGATAAGCAAAAAGTTTCGCCGTTCGGATATCTGTTTGCGGCAGATAACAAAATAAACGGCGGAAGCCGCTTGATGTCGCCAATTTACGGTTTGGAAGGGCAAATTTATTCATATATAACGCCAAACGGCGCACTTTATCGTGATATGCCCGATGCAAAAATGAATATGAACGGGGTGCTTATCGGTAAAAACGGTTATATCGGTTCAACGCTGGATATTTTATATGCGCTTGGCTTTAAAGGGCAGAAATTAGGCACACTCAATAACGATAATCTTATATTTAACGAAAACGGCGAACTGGTGGCAAAGGTTGTCCCTGGCAATTATGTGGTGGATTCGGCAGGCGGCTTGTCGCAAAACATTATGCCGCTGCGGGGCTATGCCGGCAGCAGCCGCGTGGTTGTTGCGTCTAACGGCGATTTGCTGGGATATGCGGATTCGGAAGGCAAGGTCAATGACTTGCAGGGAAACAAGCTGGGGCAAGTTTTGTACAGCGGCTATGTCAGTGATAATAATAACTCGGTTGTGGGTAAAACCGTACCGTTTTTGAGCATAAACAACGACAAATGCGCAATGTTGGGCGTAATGAATGGACGCGGCGAGGTTGTAAACAGCCGAGATGTACCGATTGGCAGAGTGCTTCCGAACGGACAAGCAGTTTCCGATGTAGGCTCGTATATTGGTTATTCGGTGCTTGGTAAAGGGCTAATTGATTTTGAAGGAAACTTTGCCGGTTTGCTTAACTTGGGCAAAGGCGTTGATTTTGACGGCAAGAATTTAGGCTGCGTTAATCGCCGCGGAATTATTGTTAATGCCGACAATCAATGGCAATACGGCGTAATTCAGACAAATCCGGTTATTGATTTTGATAACAATATCATTGGTCAGATTTTAGATAACGGTACTATTGCCGATAACAATAATCAGATATTGGGCTCAATTCAGCCAAACGGCAATGCTGTTTCAAAATCTAAAAAATCCATAGGTAATGCTATGCGCTATAAAGTGGCGTTTAACAATGACAATACCTTTATGGGATTGGTGCAAAATTCCGGTCAGGTGCTAAATTCCAAAGGTGATGTGGTTGGTCAGATATACTTTGACGGAAGCGTGCAGCATAACGGCGAGCAGGTTGGCTATGCTCTGTATGATATGTATATGTATAATGAAGATTTTGTGGTATACGGCTATATCCTGAAAGACGGTACTGTTCTCAACACTTCCGGCAGCCGGATGGGAAAAATGGATAAAGGTTTTGTGCTTGATAAATCCGGCAATGTGGCAGCGCGCGGCAACCGCGACTATACGGTGCGCGATGTCAGCAACAACGCTGTCGGCGAATTGCAGATGGACGGCAATGTTTTGGATTATGACAATAAAAACATCGGCTATTTGTCAGAAACCGGAACTGTCCGCAACACTGCCGGCGATGAAATTGCTAGAGCATATCCGTTGCAATACTATCAGTTCGGCGAACAAAAACAAACTGTTGATTCTAGACAAGACTGGGCAGACTATAAAAGAGTCCAAATTCAAAATGAAAAACCGATGGGCGAAGACGGCAATGTTACAAATGTAAGCTCAACCGGCGGTTTTAACCGGAGAGTAATAGGCATAGCCTTAAATCCGGATGGCGATATTTTGGGCAGCATTTATGATGACAACAAGGTTTATGATGATAACGGCAACCATATTGGCTACAGAACACCGGACGGTATGATTGTTGATACAAAATATAATCCGATAGGTGTTGAAGAAATTAAAAACGCTTCGGCTAAAAATATGTTTGTGCCTGCCGGAACTTTCGGTGGCGGCAATGCTTACGGTATTGGCTCAAAACCAAGCTCTTTAGGTCCAGGAGGCGGCTATGGCGCTGGTGAACGTTATGATCCGGTAAGAGCAAATGCTTTGTCGCAGCTGCAAAATGCCCGCCGCCATGGAATGGCTGTCGGTGAAGTAAAAGGTCAGTATAAGGCATCTAGCTTTACCGGTTATGAAGACGGCGCGTGGGGTGGAAAAAAAGAAAATATTTCGACCTGGCGTGTTGATATGAGCAATATGATTTTGGAAGATAAGCCAATTCCGGCGGTTTTGTCTCGTTCGGTTTATGCTTCTGACGGTTTGGGTTCAAATATTCCGGTTACGGCGATAGTTGAACGCAACGTTTACTCTGAAGAAGGCAGAAACATTATTATTCCGGCGGGCTCAAGAGTTATCGGCAGTATGGGGGGCGAAGGTTCCAGCGGTGGCAACAGCGGCGGTGCGGTTAAAATCGGCATCAGCTGGAAACGCCTGATTCGTCCTGATGGTTCACAGTTTAATTTGGGCAGCGCGCAAACCGCCGATGCTCAAGGTCGAGCCGGAGCAATCGGATATTTAGACGAGCAGCTGCTGAAGAAATATTCTGCTCCGATGTTAATGACGGCAATGGAAAGCGCCACAGCCTACATGATGGCGGCAGGCAGCGGCAGCACAGAATCTTCTAACGGTTCAACCACTTCCGATTCAAAAAGTCAGGCAGCTGAAGATGCCCGCCAAAACTTCTTAACGCAGATGCAGTCTATTTTTGATGAGATAATTACTTCAAAAGCCAACATTCGGTCTGTAACCTATATTCCTGCCGGTACGCGTATAATAATTTTTGCTAATCAGGATTTGTGGCTCAGAACTGAAGAAGATGACAAAAAAGGTAAAGACGGCGGAAATGGTGAAAACGGTTATGAAACCAAAACAGGCTTAACTACTGATCCGGATAAATTTATGGGCAGCGACAGCAGCACTGGCAACTCGTATTACGGCTCAGAATACGAAGAGGACATTCGTCCGACTGGAGGCACGCAGAGGGCTAATGCCCGTCAGCAGCAGTTGCGGGCTCAGCAGCGCCTGCAGCAGCAAAACGGCGGCGTTCCTGCAGATATTCAGCAAACTGCGCCGATTACAACACCGGAAGATGATGATGTTCCGTCTTTGCTATAGGAGGTAAAAAATGAGTGATTTTTCAGTTTTAGAATCTGTTTTACGCCCTTTATCCTATTGGTATACTCAAGACAATTTGGAAGAAGTAGCCATTAACCGCGCTGGGCAAATTTGGCTACGTATGCGTGGAAAACGCGCCTATCCGTGGGTAATGTATAAAGATGAGAAGCTTACTAAAGAATATCTGACCGATTTGCTTTATATCATTGCCAATACCTATGAGCTGAAATTTGACCCTTTGCAGGGTTCTCCGTTGGTATATGCCACAATCCCCGGTGACCACCGTTTTTCGGCGATTTGCGGGCGTAACGTGATGTATGACGAAGAAGATTTAACCGGCGGCGTGGCATTGGCAATCCGTCTGCATGCCGATGATGTGGCTTTTGGTTTGGAAGATTACGGAATGCGCCAAGGGCATGCGCTGCAAAAGTTAAATCCGCTGAAAGATATTAAAGTGCCTGATGACGCCTACGAACGCCTGCTTTTGTATATTAAGCGTGGCGAGCATATTTTGGTAAGCGGTGCAACCTCTACCGGTAAGACTACATTCTTGAATAACCTGCTAAAAATCTTGGATATTCACAAGCGCATTATTACCGTGGAAGATACGCGCGAATTGATTGTGCCGCACCCGAACCGCGTTCACTTGGTAATGTCTCGTACCGACCAAGCCAACGAAATGGACTATTCAAAAATCATCGATCTGGTGGTGCGCTTTACGCCTGATGCCATCATCGGAGGCGAAATTTCCACCAGTAACGCCAGCGGTATTTGGCAGTTGATGGGTTCCGGTCACGATAACTGCTTTGCCACAATCCACGCCGAAAGCTCTCAAGAGGCTTACTTGCAATTTATCAAGCGTATTCAAGCTTCTACGCAGGGTACGGTAAATGTTGAGCAAACACTGGACGAAATGAAACGCAAACTGCATGTAGTACAAATTTGCCGTTTAGGCAATACGCGTGCCATTACTGAAGTAACCTAGGTCATTTATTTCATAAAAGAGCAAACTTCGGCTTTGAGAATATCTAAGCCGATTTTCTTTTCTGAGCTGGTTGCCAATGGTTCCGGCATGGCGGCGGCATGCTTTTTCAGCTCTTCGGCAATCGCCATGCTAACGGCTGATAAAGCTTTTTCTGATATTTTATCAATTTTAGTCAGCACCACCTGATAAGTAACTGCGGATTCGTCCAGCAGCTTCATAATCTCGCGGTCTTCTTTTTTTAGTCCGTGACGGGAATCGATCAGCAAAAAAACACGGCGCAGAGTAGGTCTGCCGCGCAGATAGGTTTTCAGCACCACCTGCCATTGCTTTACTAATTTCTCCGGAGCTTTGGCATAGCCGTACCCCGGAAGGTCTACTAAATACAGCTTATTGTCAAAGTTGAAAAAGTTCAGCTGCTGGGTGCGCCCTGGAGTGCTGGAAGTTTTCGCCAGTTTAGTCTGATTAAACAGCGCATTTATCAGGCTAGATTTTCCTACGTTGGAACGTCCGGCAAAAGCTACTTCATCAAAATCAGACTCCGGCAGCTGCACCAAATTTGCTACGCTGATTACAAAATTGCAGGGGCGGGTAAATTGTGCAGCAGCTGCAGCTAGCTCTTCTTTAGTAAATTTTTCGCTCATTTCACCCCGTTTTTATGCATAATATACTTTTGTTGAATAACCGACAGAATATTGCTGAGTGTCCAATAAATTACCAAACCGACAGCAAAATGCGCGAACATAATCATAAAAATCAACGGCATCAAAGCCATCATACGGGCTTGATCTTTATTTGCCGGAGCCGGATTCAGTTTTTGCTGAATGAACATTGTGGCGCCGTAAACTAGCGGCCATACGCCGATATCCAGCAAAGACGGAACATAAATATGTGCCCAAGTCGAAATTGTCAGCGGATCCGGAGCCGACAAGTCTTTAATCCAGCCGATAAACGGAGCATGGCGGATTTCAATGGCAATATTCAGCACCTTATACAAAGAGAAGAAAATCGGAATTTGAATAAACAGCGGCAGACATCCTGAAGCCGGATTAACTTTTTCGCGACTGTAAAGCTCCATGGTAGCGCGCTGCAAAGCCATTTTATCATCTTTATAAAGCTCTTGCAGTTCTTGCATTTTGGGCTGCAGTTTCTTCATTTTAGACATACTCTCGTATGATTTGTTGGCAATTGGAAACATCAGCAGACGCAGCAGCGCTGCAAACAGCAGAATTGCCCAGCCCATATTGCCGATTAAATGATATAAGTAGTCCAAAATGTAAAAGAATGGTTTTGTTAAAAAGTAGTACCAGCCAAAGTCAACGTTCAAGTCAAACTTTTTAATGCTTTTCGAATATTTATCCAAAAGCTTGATTTCTTTCGCTCCGGCATACATCTGTGAGCTGAAACTTGCCGAGCTGCCGGACTGAATCTGCATCGGCAGTCCTTTGAAATCCAGCTGGAAAGTATTGTTATTGGTTTTGCGTAAGGTTACTTTGGCTTTGTAAGTGTCGTTAAAAATAAAAGCGCTGAACCAATATCTGTCGGTCAAAGAAATCCAGCCGCCAGTGGTTTCAAATGTTTCCGGCTCTTTTTCGGCGTCAAGCTTGCTGTAGCGAATTTCTTTTAAGTCGCCGTCAATAATTCCGGTAAAGCCCTCGTGCACAACGCTGCGGTTCTGCTGCTCATCTTTAATGGTTTTGCTGAACAATCCATACGGATAAACCGTAATTTCATGACCGCTGTTATTTTCTACAGTCTGCTTAATGTCAAACAAATAGTTGGCATCTAAGCTGATGGTATACATAAATTTAACGCCTTGCCCGTTGTCCCAAACCAGCACAACCGGAGTATCAGGTGTCAATTCCTGATTGCCGGCAACCGTCCACAGTGTGTCTTTATTTGGGAGTAATAAAATTTTGTCGCTGGAAAGCCAGCCGTAGTCGGCATAATAAGCGTTTTCTGTTTTTGCCGGAGACAACAGCTCTATATCCGGACTGTCATCGTCCAAAGTTAATTTATATTTATCAAGCAGAATTTCATCAAAGCGCGCGCCTTTCAAGCGAATGCTGCCGTTAATAACGCCGTTGCTGATTTTCAGGCGTTCATCTTGTTTCAGCACTTCATCAACCGGAGCATAGATGGTTACAGCTGTATCGTTTGCTTGAGGCATTTCTTCGGCAACCGGCGTTTGAGTTTCTTCTATTGTCGCAGTTTCGCTTTCAGCTTCTGTTGTTTGCTGCGGGAAAAAATAGTTAACGCCCAAAACTACCAGCGCTGACAAAAACACGGCAGTTATAAAACTTTTGAAATCATCACTTGACATAGTAAGCTCCCATTAAATAAATCTTCTTCTATCTAAAATAAAATAGTACAAAAAGCAAGCGATTATAGCGACTTATGCTTTGTTTCTTTCGGCGGTACAGGGTCAAAGCCGCTGCCGCCCCACGGATTGCAGCGTAAAATGCGTTTTATGCCTAAATATAATCCTTTGCAAACGCCGTGAATTTGTATGGCTTCAATCATATATTGCGAGCAGGTCGGTCTGAAACGGCAAACACCCGGACACCACGGAGAAATGCAGAGCTGATAAAATTTAATCGGCAGAATGAGGAGTTTTTTCAGCATTCTCATCCCCTTGCAGAATCATTTTGTTAGTTTTGCGGAAAGTCCAGATAACATCGCGTTTCAGGTCAGCATACGGGCAGCACCAAGTGTCAAAACGCCCGACTAAGACATAATCTACATTATCTAAGGCATATTTTTTATATATCTCACGCACTACGGCGCGCAGACGGCGTTTAGTGCGGTTGCGGATATGGGCTTTGCCCAAACGCTTAGTAGCCGTAAACCCGATTCGCGCTTTACGGCTTTCTTCTGCCGAAATATCGGCAGATAAAGGGCGAGCCGCCTGTAACATTACGTTTTTAGAAACCATGGTAATGTCTTTGGCGGCTCTGAGAAAATCTTTTCTTTTTTTCAGAATCAGAAATTCACTCATTTTTGCTACTTTAAGCAGAAATTCTTTTACGACCTCTAGCTCTGCGGGCTGCTAATACTTTGCGACCGCTAACAGTTGCCATACGAGTTCTAAAGCCGTGGCGGCGTGTACGTACCAATTTACTTGGCTGATAAGTTCTTTTCATTTTAAAATCTCCGGTTAATTATTAGTTATTTAAAGCCTGCCCCATGCAGACTCTCGGTAATTTTCGCCTTTTTTATAACTGCATAATTGCTTGAAGTCAATAAAAAAGTTACTAAACCGGACTCTGATTTATATATATAGACTAATCTCACCCGATTCGCCGGATTATTTTCTTTGCAATATCCAAATAAGCCTGACTATACGGGCTCTTCGGCGCAGAAACCACAATCGGCGTGCCTTTATCGGCATCTTGGCGGATTGCCATATCCAGCGGAATTTCACCTAAAAAGGTTTCGCCCATTTTCTCGGCTGTCTGCTTAGCGCCTTCATGTCCAAAAATATTCGACCGCTCGCCGCAGCACGGGCAAATAAAGTAGCTCATATTTTCAATAATACCCAAAATCGGCGTGCCGGTTTTCTTAAACATATTCATGCCTTTAATGGCGTCTATCAAAGCAATGTCCTGCGGGGTGGAAACAATAACCACGCCGTCCATTTCCACGCGCTGCGACAGAGTAATTTGAATATCACCGGTCCCTGGCGGCATATCAATAACCATAACGTCAATCTCACCCCAGTTGGTTTGCGTCATCAGCTGTTCTAAAGCGCCGCTTATTTTGACCCCGCGCCATATTATCGGAGTGTCGCGGCTGATTAACGAGCCTATGGAAATAGATTTTATGCCGTAAGTTTCAAACGGATTGAAGGTTTGCCCGTCGTCTGAAAGCAGCGGCTGCCCTTCATAGCTCAGCATTGTCGGAATTGAGGGACCGTAAATATCCGCGTCTACTAAAGCCACTTTTTTGCCTTCATGCGCCAAAGCCAAGGCTAAGTTTACGGCGGTGGTTGATTTGCCGACGCCGCCTTTGCCGGACGCCACGCCGATAATTTTTTTAACCATTGGCAGCTGCCATTTGGCAATGGCATTAGCACTAAGATTGGCGTTTTTATCTTCCACAAACACCACGGAGATTTTTTTATCCGGCAGCATAGCCGATAATTCTTGCTTTAAATCTGCGGTTACGTTGGGATTCTCGGCTAAGTCTTTAAACTCAATAATCACACGGTTTCCCAGTTCTTTAATATCGGATATATTTTCTGCCGGATAGAATTTATTGCAGATATTTTTGATTTCATCAGGTGTCATTATTATCTCCATAGTGTGGATATTCATTGTTCCTTAATTGTTTTTATCTAATATGTAGGCTATCTTATTGCAAGAATTATTTAAAATAAAAAGGAAAAACGATGGTAAAAAAAATAAATCCATGGGATAACGGCGGTGATGAAGACGGCTGGTCTTTAGGCGGTGAAATGTTTAAGAAAAACAAAATTGTGGATTTTAGCAAAATTGCCAATATGCAAGGTTCAAAAGATAACTTTGGCGGCTGGCTAAAATATGCGCTTATGCTTTTGGCGGCATTGTGGCTGGCTTCCGGATTCTATCAGGTGCAGCCGAGCGAGCAGGGTGTGGTTTTGCGTTTCGGTCGCTATGTTGACACCACAGATGCTGGTTTGCATTATCATCTGCCGTATCCGATAGAAGATGTGATAAAAGTCAATGTGACGCAGGAACGCAGTATCAATCTCGGTTCTGTCGAAAACCGCGATTACCGCAATAATGCGTTTACGGAAAGCCATATGCTGACCGGCGATGAAAACATTGTGGACATCAATTTGACCATTGTTTGGAAGATTAAAGACGCCAAGGATTATTTGTTTAGTATGCGCAGCCCTGATGCTACGGTTAGTGTGGCGGCGCAGTCCGTGCTGCGTGAAATTGTTGGACAGTCGGAAATGCAGCCGATTATTACCGGCGACCGTGGCAAGGTGGAAGATGATACCAAAGACGAGCTGCAGCGGGTTTTAGATGAATTCGGCGCCGGAATCCAAATTGTGCGTGTAAAGCTGCAAAAAGCCGACCCGCCGAGAGAAGTGGTGGACGCCTTTAATGAAGTGCAGCGCGCTAAAGCCGATATGGAACGTTTCAAAAATGAGGCGGAAGCCTATCGCAATGAGGTTTTGCCAAAGGCGCATGGTAAAGCAGCACAGATTCTGCAAGATGCCGAGGCTTATAAAGCAACCATGATTAACAAAGCGCAAGGTGAGGCGGATAGATTCGCTTCGGTTTATGCTGCTTACAAAGCCGGAAAAGACGTGACTGTTAAAAAGATGTATTTAGATGCTTTGGAAGAAGTTTTGCAAAAATCTAACAAAGTGATTGTCGATCCGTCGCAAAAAGGCAATTTATTGCCGGTTTTACAGCTAAACAATCCGCAACCGCAAACAAAGGATTAAGAAAATGAGTTTATTTAAAGCGCAGTTATATACTTTTTTAGGGTTTGTGGCTCTAGCTATTATTTGGAGCTCAACTTACATTGTTTACCAGCCTGAACAGGCGATTGTCCTGCAATTCGGCGAACCGGTGCGCTGGGTAAAAGAACCGGGGCTGAAATTCAAAATTCCTTTGATTCAAAATGTGGTGTTTTATGATACCCGCTTGCTCAATTTAGACCCGCCGGCGCAAGAAGTGGTTTTGAATGATAAAAAGCGCTTGGACGTTGATAGTTTTACCCGTTATCAAATTGTTGATCCGCTTAAATTTTATCAAACCGTAAAAACCGAAACTCAAGCCCGCAGCAAGCTGGAAGAAATTGTCAACTCTTCTTTGCGCAAGGTTTTGGGACGTGTTACTTTAACTGAATTGCTGTCGCAGCAGCGTACGCAAATTATGGCTGATATCAGCAAAACCGTTAAAAAAGATGCGGAAGCGATTGGTGTCAGCGTGGCTGATGTGCGGATTCGCCGCGCCGATTTGCCGATTGAAGTTATGCAGGCAATTAACGAACGTATGAAAACCGAACGTCAGCGCGATGCTAAAGAGTTCCGCGCCAAAGGTCAGCAAAAAGCGCAGAATATCCGCGCCACTGCCGATAAAGAAGCGGCGATAATTGTGGCAGAAGCCGAAAAGCAATCGCAGATTTTACGCGGTGAAGGCGATAAAGAGTCGGTGGCGATTTGGAACAAAACTGTGGAGCAGGACGTGGAATTTTATGAGTTCTATCGTAGCCTTGAAGCCTATCGCAAATCTTTGGGCGATGCCGAAACTTCTTTTGTTTTGTCGCCGGATTCGCAGTTTTTCAAATATTTTAATGCAACAATGAGAAAGTAAAAATATGCAAAAGTTTTTTGTGGCATTTTTGTTTGCTGCCGTGCTGGCTTTGCCTGCATACGCAGAACAGCGGCTGCTTGAAGATGTGATTGAAGAGGTTAATCCGTCGGTCGTGAGCATTGCAGTTGATGTCAGCGATGATGAGCAGGCTTTAGGGGCTGGCATTATTATCAGTGCCGACGGCTATGTGGTTACCAATGCTCATGTAATGGAAAATGCGCAAAAAATTACCGTGCAGACGCCGGACGGAGAAAGTTTTGCCGCCAAATTGGTCGGAATTGATGAAAAAACAGACATCGCTTTGCTGAAAGTTCAAAATCCTCTTAATTTGGAAGCCGGACATTTCGGCGATTCGGACGCTATACGAGTGGGAAATTCAGTATTTGCTATCGGTAATCCTTTCGGGCTTGGCAACAGCGTGTCTTTGGGAATTATCTCGGCTAAAGAAAGGGATATTGATAAAGGGCAATATGATAACTTTTTGCAGACCGACGCCGCAATCAATCAAGGCAACTCCGGAGGACCGTTGTTTAATATGGAAGGTAAAATTATTGGTATGAACACGGCGATTTTTTCTGAGGACGGTAAAAATGCCGGCGTTGGTTTTGCTACTCCGTCAAATGTGGTAAAGTGGGTGGTGAGCCAATTAAAGCAGCATGGCAAAGTGATTCGCGGCTGGCTGGGCGTTGCCGTGCAGAACGTGCGCGTTAAAGGCGGCAAAAAAGAAAATGCTCTGGTTATTTCGGCAATGACCGAAAATTCACCGGCTTCTGCCGCCGGATTAAAAGTCGGCGATAAAATTTTGGCATTTGGTAATATCAGCCTTAAAAATCCTCGTTTATTTTCCTTAGATGTGGCAAAATTAGCTCCGGAAACTGTCGTGCCACTGCAATTCAGCCGTGACGGCAAGGTTTTTGAAACCAAAGTTACCATAAAAAATGCCCCGCTTGAAGCTAAAATCGGTAAAGAGCAGCCGGTCAGTGCTCCGATGCGCAGCTTTGAGGAGCTGGGCTTGGATAAATATAAAATCGGCAAAGCGGTGGATTTTGAAGCTTTGGGTTTTGCCGCATATTATGATGAAAATACCAAAGAATTGGCAATTACTAATGTATCAGCCAATTCGGAAGCCGAAGAAAAAGGAATTAAAATCGGCGATCGGGTTATTGCCGCCGGCGGCAAGCCGATTTTCGGTATTGAGGATATGCGCGGAAAAATAAAACAGGCAAAAAATAACGCGCTGCTGCTGCAATTAAAAGACAGCGAAGGCGCTTACGGCGTTTCTTTACAGGTAAAGGCTAAATAATGACGCGAGTAGATTTTTATCATCTGCAGAAAAAAACATTGGATGAGGTTTTGCCGCTGCTTTTGCAAAAGGCATATTCTACGGGCAAACGCATAAAAATAAAAGTTGGAACGGAAGAGCGTGTTGAATTTCTCAATTCGCTACTATGGACATATAATGATGAAAGTTTTTTGCCTCACGGTTCCAAAAAAGACGGCTTTGCCGACCAGCAGCCGATATGGCTTTCAGCGGATTCTGAAAATCTCAACAGCGCTGTGTTTTTGTTTTTAGTCGATGGAGCCGAAGAGAGGGCGGCAGATTTGCAAAATTACGAACGCGTATTTAATATTTTTGATGGTAATTCCGCGGCTGCTTTGCAGCAGGCGCGCCTTTTGTGGAAAGAATATAAAAATTCCGGCTGCGAAGTTTATTATTGGCAGCAAAATGACAGCGGAAAATGGGAGCAAAAAGCCTGATAAGGGCATAAGAAACAAAAAAATCTTGAATTTGCAGACAAAAATTTTATTATACCAAAATAATGAACTACAAGGAGGCTAATGTGGCTGAAAATAAAGATATAGAAGTGGCAAAGCAGACAATTGATCGAGAAATTGAAGCGTTAAAAGCCATGGAAAATGAACTTGACGGCACTTTGACAACGGCTGTTGATGTTTTGCAAAAAACCAAAGGACGCGTGATTATTACCGGTATGGGAAAGTCAGGTCATATCGGACGTAAAATTGCCGCTACATTTGCTTCAACCGGCACTCCGTCGTTCTTTTTACACCCTGGAGAAGCCAGTCACGGCGATTTGGGTATGATAACGCCTGATGACACAGTGGTTGCCATTTCCAACAGCGGCGAGTCTAAAGAGCTGTCGGATATTTTAGTATATTGCCGCCGCTTTGGCGTGCCATTGGTTGCCATTACTAAAAATCCAGAAAGTTCATTGGGCAAAAACAGCGACTATGTGCTGAAACTTCCAAGCAACCGCGAGGCTTGCCCGTTGGGTTTGGCGCCTACTTCTTCCACTACCGCTACTTTGGTAATGGGCGATGTTTTGGCAGCTGATTTAATGGTGCGCAAAGGCTTTACGGAAGATGACTTCCATTTGCGCCACCCAGGAGGAAAACTCGGCTCTATTTTACGCCATGTTTCAGATGTTATGCACACCGGCGATGAAATGCCGTTGGTTAAAGACACTGCTATTATGCAGGATGCTTTGATTAAAATGTCTGAAAAAATGCTGGGCTGCGTCGGCATCGTTAACAATAACGGCGATTTGGTCGGAATAATTACCGATGGTGACTTGCGCCGCTGGATGTCGCCTGATTTGATTAGTGAAAAAGTTTCGAAGGTAATGACCAAAAATCCCAAAACCATTGCTCCCGATGCTTTAATTGCTGAAGCGGTTAATGTAATGAACAATACTGGTCGCGGAATCACCAACTTGTTTGTGGTAAATGGTGTAAAGCCGGTTGGAGTTATTCATATTCATGATTGCCTGAAAGCCGGAGTCAGCTGATAAATGTTTGATTCGCACAAAATAGATGACTATTTTGACGGCAAGCGTCCCTTTGAAAATGCCAAGCCGGATGACAAGCCTAAAACATCGGTTTGGCTGCACTTTGTCAAACTAGGATTTCCGTGTTTGGCAGCGGCGATTCTCGGTGTGAGGGTGGTTATGCCGAACATCAAAAAAAGCGTGGATTTGCAAGATGATATAACCATTCCGCGTAAAAATGAAATGGAAAAGCTGCATATTGAACAAACTGTTTATTACGCAACCGATGCCGCCAACCGTGTCAGTAAAATTATCGCCGACAGCGTTGATGAATTAGCCCCTGGGTCAAAGGAAGTCAAGATAAATAATCCTAAAGCGGAAATTGCCTCGGCAAAAGGAATTATCAATATTCTTTCTAAAACCGGATTTTTTAATCAGGACGCCGGAATCTTAAAGCTACGCGAGCAGGTTATGGCAACAGATGAAAATAAAAATAAAATAACTACCGAAGAAGCGGATTATGATTTTAACAAAAACTATGGTTACGGCAGCAGCCGCATCAACGCCGAAGGAACTTGGGGCGATTTAGAGGCGCAGGGTTTTGAGTTTTTTAAGCTGGACAATATTTTGGTGCTGAAAGGCAAGCATATTGTTACAACTTCGCAAGGCACGCTGACGGCGGAAAAGGAAACCCGCTATTTTGAAAATGCGCATAAAAGCATTTCTTTGGGCAATGTAATTATCCGGCAGGGCGACAATATTTTATATGCAGATAAAGTAATTGCTTTTTACAATACTTCTAATGAGCTGCAAAAAGCCGAAGCTTACGGCAATGTGCGCATTGTTACCCCAAAAGGAAAAGCTTACGGTGATAAAGGAGTTTATAATCCCAAAACCTCAAAAGTCGAGCTGCTGGGAAAAGTAAAAATAGAGCAGCAGGACAATGTTATCAACGGCAGCAAAGCCGAAACAGATTTGCAAACTCAGATAAGCACAATTAGCGGAAACAAAAAAACAGGCGGTAGAATTACCGGTACGTTTTACAGCAAAAGGAAATCGGAAAATGGTAAAAAATCAGACAAATGAAACCGAAGAGCTGGAAATTTTCAATATCGGCAAAAAATATAAAAAACGCACGGTGCTGAAAAATGTGTCGCTGCATGTTAAAAAAGGCGAGGCTGTCGGCTTGCTTGGACCTAACGGTGCCGGCAAAACCACCTGCTTTTACTGTGTTACCGGTTTGATAACGCCTGATTACGGCGATGTGTATGTTGGCGGCAAAGATATTACGGATATGCCTATGTATAAACGCGCCCGCATGGGAATTGGCTATTTGCCGCAAGAGGCTTCCATTTTCCGTACTTTGAGCGTTGAAGATAATATTAAGGCTATTTTGCAAATTGTAATAGAAGATGAAAACGAGCGGGAAAATATGCTGGAAGAGCTTTTGAGCGAGTTTTCCATTGCTCATTTGCGCAAATCTCCGGCATTGGCATTGTCCGGCGGTGAGCGCCGCCGTTTGGAAATTGCCCGTGCTCTAGCCAGCAAGCCGAACTTTATTTTGCTGGACGAACCTTTGGCAGGTATTGACCCTATTGCGGTGGGAGAAATCAGAACTTTGGTGTCGCAGCTGAAAAACCGCGGCTTAGGCGTGCTGATTACTGACCACAACGTGCGCGAAACTTTGGATATTATTGACAGGGCATATATTTTGCACGGCGGCACGGTTCTTATGGAAGGAACGCCTGACGAAATCGTTGCTAATGAAGAAGTGCGCAAAGTATATTTGGGCGATAATTTCTCACTATAAAAAGTATATTGTTTACTTTTGCTTAAACAGTGTTATACTATAAAAAGTTACAAAGGCGATTGTGCCGAAATAATTAACAAAATGAGGTAAATCATGAAAATTACATTAACAGGAAAACAAGTTGACATCAGCGATAGACTGCGCGGTCGTGTTGAAGAGGCTGTTGAAAACGCTGTAAACAAATATTTTAACGCTCCAATCAGCTGCAGTGTGGCTTTTTCTAAAGACGGCGAAGATTTCAGAGCTGAAGTAACCGTTCATCCGGCAAAAAATATTGTGTTGAACGGCACTGGTGTTGCTGCAGATCCGTATTCTGCTTTTGACAATGCTAACGAACACATTGCTACTCGTTTGCGCCGTCAAAAAACAAAATTGAACGACCACAAAGGTAAAACCGGTATTGTGGAAATGGCTCATGCTGCTGTTTTCCCTGTTAAAGAAACCGAAGATGAAATGAGCATCGACGAATCTGCTCCGTTAACTATTGCCGAGACAGATGCTAACATCAAAGTTTGCACCGTCAGCGAAGCTGTTATGTATATGGATTTGGCTGATGAAAACGCTTTGATGTTCCGCAACAGCGCTAACAACCGTATCAGTATGGTATATCGCCGCAAAGACGGTAACATTGGTTGGGTTGAACCTGCGGAATAATTTTTTTACAGCAAGGGGTAAAAATGGAAATTAGTGAAATTTTGTCTGAAGACATGGTCTTAGCTAATGTTGAGGCAGAAAGCAAACGTAGTTTACTTGAAAAATTGTCAGCTTATGTTGCAGAAAAAGAAAATATGGATAAAAATCCGATTTTTGAGGCAATTTTAGAACGTGAAAACTTGGGCTCCACTGGCTATGGAGATGGTGTGGCTTTTCCTCACGCCCGCATTGACGGACTGGATAAAGTAATAACTGTTTTTGCTCGTTTGGCTCAAGGTGTGGATTATGATTCTTTAGACAATCACCCTGTTGATTTGGTGGCATTTTTATTGTCGCCGGAAAAAAGCGGTGAAGACCATTTGCGGGCTTTAGCCGTAATGTCAAGAGTGTTAAAGAATGAGGAAACTTGCCGGCAGATTCGTGCTGCTAAGTCTGCTCATGAAATTTATCTAGCCTTGCAAAAGTAAAAAATAATACTCCATTTTTGATAAAAGCCTCCATTTTGGAGGCTTTTTGCTTATAGCCAAAATGTTTAGGCAAATAATCTGCTATATAAATATTAGTTTAGCCTAGTGGCGATATAATAGTTATTATCCGGTAAACTGGGGCGCTAATCTGCTGGTTAATAGCACTTGTCGGTACGGAATATACCTAACGGTGTCTTCACAGACTGAAATAAGATGGGTAGGCTGAAAGGCAGGCAATAAAAAAAACTCTCAATCTTGCGACTGAGAGTTTTAGATTTTTAGTGAAAGTTAAATTACTTCAATTCAACTTTAGCGCCAGCGGCTTCCAATTTAGCTTTGATAGCTTCAGCTTCTTCTTTAGGAGCGCCTTCTTTAACAGTTTTAGGAGCACCGTCAACCAAATCTTTAGCTTCTTTCAAGCCCAAGTTTGTAATAGCGCGGATTTCTTTAATAACGTTAATTTTGTTAGCGCCTGCTTCAGCCAGAATTACATCAAATTCTGTCTTTTCTTCAGCAGCGGCAGCGCCTGCACCAGCAGCACCGGCAACAGCAACAGCTGCAGCAGCGGAAACGCCCCATTTTTCTTCTAACATTTTTGACAATTCAGCAGCTTCCATAACTGTCAGAGCTGATAATTCATCTACTAATTTGACCAAATCTGCCATTTTTTTTCTCCAAATAAATTAAATTAAAATTTTCTAAATAAAAACCATTTACACATCTAAGCATTTTTTGTTTTTAGAAGAGATATTGCGTAGCTATTTTTAAGCGTGGCGTACAAAATGGTACGCGAGCGAAAAATATAACAAGCAAGAGCCTTATAAAAGCAAAAAAGAAACTTAGGCGGCTTCTTTCTCGCTGTAAGCCTTTGTAACTCTTGCCAACTTGGCAGCAGGAGCTTGCAACAGACCAACCAATTTGGCACGCAATTCGTCCATAGAAGGAATTGAAGCCAAAGCTTTGATTTCATCAAGTGTCAGAGCTTTGTCAGACAAAGCACCGCCGATGATAACCAATTTTTCATTATTTTTTGCAAATTCAACACAAGCTTTGCAGGCAGCAATCGGATCGCTGGCATAAGCCATAGCAACCGGACCTTTGAACAGGTCAGCTAAGCCTTCAAATTTTGTATCTTTTACAGCAAGACGAGCAATACGGTTTTTAGTAACTCTTAAAGAGGCACCAGCATCGCGCACTTTGTTTCTCAATTCGTCAGCTTCAGCCACAGTCAAACCTAAATATTCGGTGATTACAACTGATTCTGCGTTAGAGAATACTTCATGCAACATGTTGAGTAACTCTGTTTTTTCTTCGCGGTTCACTTATTGTCTCCAAACGAAAATGTTAAATTCAGACCACAAAGGTCTAAACCGTTACCAAACCCGCAATATTCTGAAAAGAATCTTGCGGAACCTAAATCTGTCCAGGAGAAAAATTTAATTCTAAAACTCACCCCCGTCTATGTAGGATATTTAAGGCTTCACGACACCGTCAGCTTTAGTTACAAGCAAAAAGCCTTCGGTATCGAGAGCCGCCCACAGTCTTGGACAGTTTCAAGAGCTTGCGCTCTTGAAGAGTGGGGCAGAAAAAAAACTCTAAAAAAGTTGTTCTGCCCTAAACTGATTTGCCTTCTAACAAATTTTTTATCAAAAAGCAAGCATTATTTAATATAGTTAAAAACTATAATTCTGCAGCGTTAACCTTTACGCCAACACCCATTGTAGAGCTGATTGAAATATTTTTCAAATAGGTGCCTTTTAAGCTGGCAGGTTTAGCTTTAATGATTGTTTCGATGAACAATTTAGCGTTATCATAGATTTTGTCTTCAGAGAAAGACGCTTTAGCGACACCAGCGTGAACAATACCATTTTTTTCTACACGATATTGAACTTCACCAGCCTTAGCGTTTTTAACTGCTGTGGCAACATCTGCGGTAACAGTGCCCAATTTAGGGTTTGGCATCAAGCCTTTAGGACCCAAAACGCGGGCAACGCGACCAGCCATACCCATCATATCAGGGGTGGCAATGCATCTATCAAAGTCAATTTTGCCGGCTAAGATAGAATCAACCAAATTTTCAGCACCGATAACATCAGCACCTGCTGCTTTAGCTTCATCAGCTTTTTCGCCCTGAGCAAATACGGCAACGCGGACGGTTTTACCATTACCATGCGGCAATTGGCAAACACCGCGGATCATTTGGTCGGCGTGTTTTGGATCAACACCTAAATTGATTGCTAAATCAATGGTTTCATCAAATTTTGCTTTTGCATTTTCCTTAACGATTTTAATAGCTTCTTTAAGGCTGTACTCTTGATTTTTATCCAGAGTCTTGTATGCATTTACTAATCTTTTTCCGCTCATCGACTTACTCCGTAACCTTAATACCCATAGAAATGGCTTGCCCTTTAACCATATTCATAGCAGCTTCAACTGTAGGGCAGTTCAAGTCTGGCAATTTGGTGGTAGCAATTTCTTTTACCTGTTCCAAAGTAATTTGACCGGCAACAGTTTTGCCTGGTTCTTTAGAAGCGGACTGTACACCGGCAGCTTTTTTAATCAAATAAGAAACCGGAGGCAGTTTAGTGATGAATGTAAAGCTCTTATCCTCATAAGCGGTAATGATTACCGGTACAGGAACACCCGGTTCCATTTTTTGAGTTTTAGCGTTAAATGCTTTACAAAATTCCATAATATTCAAGCCTTTTTGACCCAAAGCTGGACCAACCGGCGGAGAAGGGTTAGCTTTTCCGGCAGGTATTTGCAGCTTAATAAGACCTAAAATTTTCTTTTTAGATTTAGCCATTATAATACCTCATTATAGGTTAGTGGTAAAGACCAATGGCTGGTCTCCCACATTGTTAAACATAATCAGCTAAAGATACAAATATCCCTAACTGCTTGTTTTGTATATCACAATATTTGTAAAATGCAAGCACTTTTTGGTTATATCTATAACATTATATTGAGTTTTCCAACAACGTTAAAACATTGCAGGATTGGGTTGCGCAAACTTTGCATTTTTCAAGAACTTTAGCTCTGTTATAGGTATCGCAGCCCATATCTTGGATATATGACTTTGGGGCGCCGGTGCCGCAGACGCCGTATCCGGTTTGCTCTATCCACACAATCCATAAGCTTTTATACAGCTGTCCCATTTCAAAAAGTTTATTGCAGCATTCAACCGCAGTTCTTCCGGCAGGCATATTATATTGCAAATTTAGCCGCACTCCATATTTGCCGTTCCAAACCCTAGTTAAAACATTTACCTGGTTGCCGAAAATATCTTTTGAATTTTTATCTAACATACCATCAGGAACCAAGCCGGCGCTTACTACGGTGCTGGTGATGTTGGCTGCGCTGTTGCCAAAGTTTCTGGCGTCTAAATAAGCGGTTTGCAAGTTTTGAATTAAAACCACAAAATCATAACTCCAGCGATTCATTTTCCACATAGACATTGCCTTAGAATATCCGGCAATTCCACCGACTGATAATACGCCAATTATCGCCAGCACCCCCAGCATTTCTATCATCGACCGCCCACTTTGCAACACACTCCTATGGTCATCAACTCAGCTGAAAAAGTTATACACAGAGAGATTTAGCTTTAGCGTTAAG
>CAVEOB010000002.1:0-83130 GCA_963617265.1 Mediterraneibacter gnavus | reverse complement strand
TATATAACTGGTTCTAATGCCTATATGCTTTCAGGAGAATTGGCAACATTGCTTTCCGGTAGATATGTGGAAATAAAAATGCTTCCTTTGTCATTTAAGGAATACTATTCGTGTTTTCCGCAAAATCAAAATGTGGAAAGGCTTTTTAATACTTATATAACAAACAGTTCGTTTCCGTATGTGCTGGAATTGAATGATAAACAGTCGGTTAATGATTATCTGCAAGGATTATATAATACGGTTTTGCTTAAAGATATTGTGGCAAGACGGCGTTTTTCTGATGTGCAGCAAGTGGAAAATATTATAAAATTTTTAGCTGATAACATTGGAAATGAATGTTCTTTAAGAAAAATAAGCAACTGTTTGACAGCGGAAGGGCGAAAGGCGTCATATCACTTAGTGGACAATATTATAGAAGCCTTAAAAGAATGCTTTGTTATTTATTCAGCCTCAAAATATGATATTAAAGGAAAACAATATCTACAATCCGGTGAGAAATATTATCTTGTTGATGTTGGTTTCCGATATATGCTTTTAGGAAACAAGCCTTATGACTACGGACATATTTTGGAAAATGTGGTGTATTTGGAATTATTGCGCCGCGGCTATCAGGTGTTTGTCGGAAAAAGTAATAACTTAGAGGTTGATTTCGTGGCTATAAAAAACGGAGAAACAGAATATTATCAGGTTTCACATTCCGTAGCAGATGAAAATACTCTGAACAGAGAATTAAAATCATTGCAAAATATTGACGATAATTATCCAAAATATCTGCTTACGAGAGATATTGTTCCGGAAGTGAATTATAACGGAATAAAACAACGCAATGTTATAGATTGGCTTTTAGAAGATTAGTTACCTTTTGCGGCAGGCGGCGTTTTTAACCAGAATATCGCATAAGTCGGCGAAAGATATGCCTAAATACTTTGCTTGTTCCGGCACTAAGGAAAGCGCAGTCATTCCAGGGTTGGTGTTGATTTCCAGTAAGACAACTCCGTCTTTTTCATTATAACGGAAGTCGCAGCGGGCAACCGTGCGGCAGTCTAAGGCGTTGTAAACAGTTTCGGTGTAACGCTTGCAGGTTTCGGCAATGTCTTCCGGAAGTTCTGCCGGCAGAATATGGCGGGTTTTGCCAGTGGTGTATTTTGCCTGATAGTCATAAAAAGCACAGTCGGTTTTGAGTTCGGTAATTAACGAAGATTTGCCGTTTAGGCACATTACGGTTAGTTCGCGTCCGGCAATGTATTGCTCAACCAAAAGCGGCAGTTTCGAATCCGGATAAGTTACATTTTGGGCTTCTTCCGCATTATGAATGATATAAACGCCGACGCTGGAGCCGTCGCATACAGGTTTTACAACGTAAGGATAGGGAACCTTTGTGCCGTGCTGCAAATATTCGCCGGCAGTTGTTTTTTCGCCTTGCGCTATTTTAACTCCGGCGGCGGAAGCGAGGAGTTTGGTTAAATATTTATCCATACCCAAAGCCGAAGCTTTTAAGCCGGAGTGGGTATAAGGAATTTGCAGTATATCAAGCAGACCTTGAATTTCTCCGTCTTCGCCCCAGTTACCGTACAAGCCGTTATAAACCACATCAGGCTTTTCAGTTTTTAAGACATCTAAAAAAGCCCAAACATTGGTTAAGTCGTGTTCAATCACAGTATAGCCTTTGCTTTTGAGCGCAGCGGCAATGTCGTTTTTAGAGGATAAACTAACTTCACGTTCGGCAGAGAATCCGCCGTAAACCAGCAAAACTTTTTCAGACATCATTTTTTCCTTTATAATCTTAAAATTTCTGCTATTGTAAGAAAAATTGTTTAATGAATGGCTAAAATGAAAAACGGACTTTTAATATTTTTATCTGTACTGATATGGAGTGCGGGAGCACAGGCGCTGGAGGTTAAGCACTATATGCAGACGACTATCGGGCTGTTTGATGCTTGTGAAGAAACTTTCAGCTATGCTTTTTATCAGGATAAGGACTATGATATTAAAACTTCGGTTTCCACCAGCGGAACATTTGGCGCGCTGTATCCGTTTACGGCGACATATCACAGTGTCGGCACTTACGATAAATCCGGTTTTAAGCCACAGGATTATTACTATGAAACGCAAACCCGTTTTCGGCATCGCTCGAAAGAAATTGTCTATAAGGACGGAGCGCCGCAATATCGGGTCAGTGTTAAAAATGAACGCAAGCGTACCGATGAAATTGTAACAGATCCTAAATATCCATCTTCCGGAGATTTATTGTCGGTTTTCGGCGAACTGGCGCAAAAGATTATTAAAAAAGGCAAATGCGATTTGGAACAATATTCGTTTAATGGTAAAAAGTATGCTAAATCAACAGTTAAAACACTGAAAAAGGAAAAAATCAAAACGGATTATTTTGCCGGAAAAGCCTTAAAATGCCAATATAAACAAGAAATTTTAGAAGATACCGACGCTGGTTTTTTACTCAATCAAGACGAGCCGATTTATTTTTGGGTGTTAAAAGATGAAAAAACTAAGGCGTGGTTTATTGCAAAGATTTTGATAGAAAACACGCCGTTTGGAAAATTGCAGGCGGTAACAACAAACATAGAGGTAAAACCATGAGAAAAGCAGAGTTACTTTTACCGGCGGGTTCACTGGTAAAATTGAAAACAGCGTTATTGTACGGAGCCGATGCGGTTTATGCCGGAACTCCGGATATGAGCCTGCGCACGCAGTCTAAATTTTCGCTGGAAGATTTAAAAGACGGAATCGATTTTGTTCATCAGCAAGGTAAAAAGATCTATCTGACTTTGAATCTGTATATTCATAATGAAGAAGCGGAAAAGCTGCCTCAGTTTGTTAAAACTCTGCAAGAGTTGAAACCGGACGGAGTCTTGGTTGCCGACCCAGGGGTATTTTATTACTTAAAAGAAAATGCGCCGGAGCTGAAACGCTTTGTTTCTACCCAAGCTAATATCTGCTCGGGGCAGACGGTGAAATTTTGGCAATCAATGGGGGCAAGCCTGTGTGTGCTGGGGCGAGAAGTTACATTTGCTGAAATGGCGGAAATCCGCAAGCAATGTCCTGATGTGCTGCTGGAATGTTTTGTACACGGCGCTATGTGCATGTCATATTCCGGACGCTGCCTGATCTCTAACTTTATGGCTGACCGCAGCGCTAATAAAGGTAAATGCGCGCATTGCTGCCGCTGGCACTATAAAATGCATCTGCGCTTAAAAGACGGCACAATTAAAGAGCTGGAAATAAATCAGGATAACGCTAAAGCTTTTGAGTTTTTGCTGGAAGAAGAGTTCCGCCCAGGGGAATATTATGAAATTGTGGAAGACGAACACGGCGGCTATTTGCTGAACTCTAAAGATATGTGCTTAATGCCGCGTCTGAACGATATTTTGGGAATCGGTATGGACTCGCTGAAAGTGGAGGGACGCAACAAAACCGAATATTACGCCGGAACGGTGGCGCGCGCTTACCGCAAGGCGATTGACGATTACTATGCGAATCCGCAAGAATGGGATTATAAAAAATATATGGACGATTTGTATACCCTGCAGAACCGCGGCTATTGCTTGGGCTTTCATGACGGCAAATTAACGAATATCAGCCAAAACTACGAATATACCCGCACGCTCGGGGAATGGCTGTTTGCTGGCTCGATTGTGGAATGGCAGGGCGATGACGCTATTTTTGAAGTGCGCAACTATATTAACAGTGGCGAGTTTATCGACTTTTTAATTCCGAATACTTTAGAGAATCTGCGCTTAACCTTAACGGAATTTGAAGATGCAGTGAGCGGTGAAATTACTCCAAGAGTTTCGGCAGGGCAGGGCAAAAAAATCCGTATTCGTCCGGAACAGTGGAAATTGCCGATAGCAGAGGTTAAAGCCAAACTTCCGCAATATGTAATTGCCCGTAAATTGCAAGGTTTATCCGGCGAAAATGCAGAAATGTATGAACGCAAGCGCCAAGAATTTGCGCAGCTGATTAACAAAGAGGATAAATAGAATATGCTAAAGAATCCGGTTTTGGTTATTGCCGGTCCGACGGCTTCCGGCAAGTCTGCGCTGGCGGCGGAAGCTGCTCAGGCTCTTAACGGAGTGGTGCTGAACTGTGATTCTATGCAGATTTATAAAGATATTCCGATTATTGCCGCAGCACCGACGGAAGCTGAAAAAAAATTGGCGGAACACCGCTTGTTTGAAATTTATGACTGCGATAAGCGCGGCAATGTGGTGGACTGGCTGAATTTATGTGCGGCGGAAATTCGTAAACTGTGGGCAGCGAATCGACTGCCGGTGGTGGTCGGCGGAACCGGATTTTATGCGGAGGCATTGCTGAAGGGAGTGACGCCGATACCGGAAACGCCAAAAGAAATTCGCAAGCAGCTGCAAGAGCATTTAAGCAAAGTCGGACTAGCGGGGCTGTATGCGGAACTGCAGCAAAAAGATGCGGAAATAGCAGCTAAATTAAATCCAAACGATAAGACCCGAATTATCCGCGCGTTGGAAGTGATTGCGGCAACCGGAATTAAAGTTTCGGAGTGGTATAAAAAGCCGCTTGTTCAAAAATTGCTGGAGGCGCATTTTGTAACCGTGAAAATTATGCCTTCTTTAGAGGTGATTGCCGAACGCTGCTGCTTGCGGCTGGATAAAATGGTTAATGAGCTGGGGGCGCTGAACGAGATAAAACGGCTGCTGACTTTGAGAATTGCCGATGATATGCCGGCAATGAAAGCTCTTGGTGTGCCGGAGTTGAGTTTGTATATAAAAGGGCAATTGCCGCTGGAAGAAGCGTTGAATTTGGCAAAGCTGCACACTAGACAATATGCCAAGCGTCAGCGCACCTGGCTGAAAAATAAAATGCCGGCGGATATTGTTTTTGAAAATACCTATGAAGGTCAAAAAGACTATTTACAACAGATTTTCAATGTTATAAAACTGTGAACAAGTCTGTTAACAATGATATAAAACCTTGCACATTGTGTTGTTTAGTTATAAAAAATATACAATGTTAAATTATGGAGTGAAACGCGAATGTTTGCAAAATTGATGGGAATGCTGTCCAGTGATATGGCAATTGACTTGGGTACCGCGAATACTTTGGTTTATGTGCGCGGCAGAGGAATTGTCTTGAATGAGCCGTCGGTGGTGGCAATTGAAGAATTTAAAGGTCGTAAACAGGTTTTGGCGGTGGGCAATGAAGCCAAGCAAATGCTGGGACGCACCCCAGGGAATATTCAGGCTATCCGTCCGCTGAAAGACGGCGTGATTGCGGACTTTGAAATTGCCGAAGAAATGATAAAATATTTTATCTGCAAAGTTCATAACCGCCGCGCTTTTGCTTCTCCGCTGATTGTTATTTGCGTGCCGTCCGGTTCAACAGCCGTAGAACGCCGCGCTATTCAAGAATCGGCAGAATATGCCGGAGCGCGCAAGGTTTGGTTGATTGAAGAGCCTATGGCAGCGGCTATCGGCGCAGGTCTGCCGGTAACCGAACCGACCGGAAGCATGGTTGTTGATATAGGCGGCGGTACAACCGAAGTTGCCGTATTGTCTTTAGGAGGTATTGTATATTCACGTTCAATCCGCGTGGGCGGCGACAAAATGGACAGCGCTATTGTCAACTATATCCGCCGCAACAAGAATTTGCTGGTTGGCGAAAGCAGCGCTGAAAAAATTAAAAAAGAAATCGGTTCTGCCTGCCCTCCGGAAAAAGGCGAAGGTCGCACGGTGGAAATTAAAGGTCGTGACTTAGTCAACGGCGTTCCAAAGGAAATAGTAGTAACCGAAAGGCAAGTTGCCGAAAGTTTGGTTGAACCGGTTTCGGATATTGTTGAGGCTGTTAAAGTTGCTTTGGAAAATACAGCTCCGGAATTGGCGGCTGATATTGTGGACAAGGGTATTGTTTTGACTGGCGGCGGCGCTTTGCTGGCTAATTTGGATCAAGTACTGCGCAATGCAACCGGACTGCCGGTTTCTATTGCTGAAGAACCTTTGGCTTGTGTGGCTAAAGGCTGCGGCAAGGCTTTGGATCAGGTTAACAAACTTAAAAGCGCATTGTCTAATATGGGCTGAGTAAATAGGAATTAAAAAATGAAACGGCGTGGTATACTGCTTATCCGAATAGGAGAAATCAAAACTTTACTGCGCCGTTTTTTTGTTTTTATTTTGTTTGTTAGCGCATTTTTGTTTATTTTGCTGAGTAAAGTCGACAGCGTGGTTGTGGATATGGCAAACAGGGCGGTGATGAGTGTTACCGGTCCGGTTATGCAAGTGGTGGAATTACCATCAAGACTGCTGCATCGGGTTTATACCTATTTTTATGATATCAGCCATATTTATGAAGATAACCGCGTTTTGCAGGTGGAAAACAAACAAATGCTGATGCTGCAAAACAAGGTTCGTACTTTGGAAGTGGAAAATCAGCTTTTGGAACGTTTGCTGAATTATGTTCCGCCGGCAGATGCAACTTTTATGAGCGCTAAAATTATTGCCGAATCCGGAGATGGGTTTACGCATGCGCTGTTGGTTTATATCGGTGATGAGGCGGTGCAGAAGGGGCAAATTGTTTTGGGCGATGAAAGCGTTATTGGGCGCATAGACAAAGTCAGCGGTCATTATGCCAAAGTGATTTTGGTGACGGACATCAACTCAAAAATTCCGGTGGTGATAGAGCGTACAAGAGTGCGCGGAATTTTGAGCGGAAATAACACAGTGTTTCCGCAATTGCTGTTTACCCGTTCTACTTCAGACATTCAGGAAGGCGATGTGGTTGTAACTTCCGGCGTGGGCGGAATGTTCCCGTCCGGCTTACCTATTGGGTTTGTAAATTCTATAAAAAACGGCGTGATAGATGTTGAAACAATGGCTGATATAAGCAGAGTGGAATATGTGCGTATTGTTGACTACGGACTTTCTGCCGAAAGCGAAAATTTGAGCGATTTCTTGGAAAACGAAAAGAATGCACAATAATTTTAAAGAAAAAATGCGCTTATTTTTCCGCCACCGGATTCCTTTGGTGGCGACGCTGATTTTAATCTTTTTATTTTATGTGCCGATAAATTCTTTGGAGCTTAATTATTTCCGCCCCGAAGTCGGAATTATCTGCGTTTATTATTGGACGCTGAAGCGCGGCTATATGTTTAGTTATATATCGGCTTTTGTCGTGGGCTTTTTAATGGATATTTACAGCTCAACGCCGCTAGGGGTGAATATTTTGATGATGATGCTTTTAGTGTTTGCGGCAACAATGCTGACGCGTTATTTCAAAGCAGCCTCTTTTGTCAGCGGATGGTTGCTGTTTGCCTTGGTCGGATTGATTTTGACATTGATTAAATGGCTGCTGATTTCGGTTTATTTCAGCAAATTTGTACCGATGACGGAAATTATGGTGAATTTGCTGTCAACCATAATGTTTTATCCGTTGGTGGCGTATATAAATATGTGGGTGCAAAACAATCTGCTGCCGCAGGAGCGTATCAATGAATAGAAACGGCGAAAAAAACAGAGTTGTGGAACGGCGCACGCTGATTGTTATTATCTTTAATTTGCTGGCGTTTGCGGTTATTGCGGCAAGATTATATTTTTTGCAGGTTAAAGAAGCTGATAAATATAAAATGATGTCGGACGAAAACCGTATTTCCACCCGCTTTTTAGTGCCGCCGAGAGGTTTGATTTATGACCGCAACGGCGAAATTATTGCTAAAAACGAGCAGGATTTTCAGGCGTTGATGGTGGCAGAGCAAACTCCCGATATTGAAGACACTTTGGCTAATTTTAAGCGGATTATTCCTTTAAGCGAAGGCGAAGAGCAAAAAATCCGCAAAGATTTGAAAAATAAACGCCGCTTTATTCCGATAAAACTGAAAGATAATCTGAATTGGGACGAAGTATCTAAAATTTTGCTGCATGCTCCGGATTTACCAGGGGTGGAAATTGACGAAGGCTTGAGCCGCTATTATCCTTATGCCGATATATATGCTCATGTTTTGGGCTATGTCGGTCCGGTTTCGGATAAAGATAAAAAGGATAATCCGCTGTATATGGTTCCGGGGTTCAAAATCGGCAAATCGGGGTTGGAGCGCTATTTTGACTATAAACTGCAGGGCAAAGGCGGAACAATCAAGCTGGAAGTCAATGCCTATGGGCGAGTGATGAGCGAGATTGAACGTAATAACGGCGAAGAAGGCGAAAGCCTAACGCTGACTTTAGACGCCCGCTTGCAGCAGGCTGCTTATGAAGCATTCGGCGAAGAAAGCGGAGCGGCGGTGGTTTTGAATGTGCGCACAGGAGAAATTTTGGCGCTAGTTTCCACTCCGTCGTTTGACCCGAATCTGTTTACAAACGGCATTAGTTACAAACATTGGAACGCTCTTTTGAATAATGAGCGCACACCGCTAGTGAATAAAGCGGTTTCCGGTCAATATTCTCCGGGGTCGACGTTTAAGGTGGTGGTGGCGCTGGCGGCGCTGGAAGCCGGAGTGATTAACCTTAACACCAGATTTAACTGCACCGGCGGGTTAGATGTGGGCAATATCCGTTTTCACTGCTGGCGGCATTCCGGTCACGGCAGCTTGAATGTGGTGGAAGCCTTGAAACATTCATGCGATATTTTCTTTTATGAAACCGCAATGAAATTGGGAATTGATAAAATCCACGATATGGCAGTAAAGCTGGGCATGGGCAATGTGCTGGAAGTGGGGCTTGATAATGAAAAAGCCGGAATTATTCCGACAAAAGCGTGGAAAAAAGCCCGTTTTGGCACAGCGTGGACGCACGGCGACGCGGCAAATTCGGGAATTGGTCAAGGCTATGTTTTGGTGACGCCGCTGCAACTGGCGACAATGCTGGCACGGGTGGTGAACGGCGGATATGCGGTGCAGCCGACATTTATTAAACCAACCGAAAAAGATTTGGCAAAAATAAAGCGTTTGGATATTTCTACTAAAAATATAGAGATTGTTAAACGCGGTATGTTTGAAGTGGTGAACGGCGCTGGCGGTACGGCAGGACGGGCGCGCTTTAATATTGACGGTGCGCTGATGGGTGGAAAAACCGGTACTACGCAGGTGCGCCGCATTTCAATGAAAGAGCGCAGCAGCGGAATTTTGCGCGATGAGCAGCTGCCGTGGCGTTTGCGCAACCACGCGCTGTTTATCGGTTTTACGCCAGTTGACAATCCGCGCTATGCTGTGGCGGTGATTGTGGAACATGGTTCGTCCGGTTCTGGTGTGGCGGCGCCGATTGCCAGCAAGATTTTGCAAAAAGCATTGCAATTGGATATTAAATAGGTGGTAAAATGTATAATTTGGGATATGGCGGCAAAAATTTGAGTTTTAAGGATAAAGTCCTGAGACTTAGTTTTTGGTATATATTGCTTATTGTTCTGCTTGCCGGTATTGGAACCGTAACATTATATTCGGCGGCAAACGGAAATTGGGAGCCATGGGCTGTGCGCCACCTGAGCCGTTTTGGAGTTGCCCTGTTGGTGATGTTTGGCTTGGCAATGATTGACATTCGCTATTATTATCACAGCGCATATGCTTTTTATTTTGTAACGCTGTTTTTGCTGTTTGTGGTGGAAATTACCGGTCATATCGGCATGGGCGCGCAGCGCTGGATAAATTTGGGACTGTTCAAAATTCAGCCGTCGGAGTTAATGAAAATCGGTATGGTTTTGTTTTTGGCGCGCTATTTCAGCACAACCACGCTGCAGAATATCCGCACTATCCGCGGTATTATTATTCCGGCGGTTATGACGCTTCTGCCGGTGGGACTGATTTGCTTGCAGCCGGATTTGGGCACGGCGCTGATGCTGCTGTTTACGGCAACAATTATGCTGTTTGTGGTTGGCGTGCAGTGGTGGAAATTTGCTTTAGTCGGGGTGTTGGGCGGAGCGCTGCTGCCGGTAGCTTGGAATTTTTTGCATGAATATCAGCAAAACCGCGTGCTGACCTTTTTGAATCCGGAAAGAGACCCGCTGGGCGCCGGTTATCATATTATTCAGTCTAAAATCGCGTTTGGTTCGGGCGGAATTTTTGGAAAAGGCTTTTTGCACGGCACGCAGACCCATTTGAACTTTTTGCCGGAAAAGCATACGGATTTTATTTTTACGATGTTTTCCGAAGAATTCGGCATGGTCGGCAGCCTAACTTTGGTTTTGCTTAATATTTTGGTGATTGCGCTGGGCTATATGTTTGCTTTTAGAATTAGCAATTATTTTGCAAAGCTAGTGGTTATCGGATTGAATACAAACTATTTTTTGTATGTGTTTATTAACATCGCCATGGTTATGGGTGTGCTGCCGGTGGTGGGAATTCCGCTGCCGCTGATTTCTTACGGCGGTACGGTGATGTTTTCTATTATGTCGAGTTTCGGCATTATTCTATGTATGAAAGTTAATCAGTACAATAACATAAATTTTGCCGCCGAAGACTAAGCCGCGGCGGCAATTAAAAGTTTGGACAACAGCCTAAGCACTTTCGCGGACTTTTTGCATGCGCAAGACAGAAGGCAAGGTGTGGGCTATGTCATGAAAGCATTTGCCGTTTTTAGTCAGGTCAATCATATTTTCTTTTGCCAAATTCATATCGCGGGAAATGACCAAAGCCTGAATATCTGTCGGCAGCTGTTTTACCAGTTCGGAATTCGGGTTGATGCGCTCGCCGTTAGGGTTGCGGTACGGCACGTTGTGTATGCAGCAGGCAACCATAAACATTTGCCGTAATTCAGCCGACATCGGGTGGTGTGAATCCGCAGTGTAGTTGCTTAAATCCAAGCCGATTTTGCCTTTTTCGGCGCGTTCGACAATGTCATTAACCTTTTGCAGCAGGTTTTGGGTATTGCCTTTGTTGTCTGCGTCAATCAGGCGGCGCAGCTGAATTTTGAGCGGAATGCTGGCGCGCAGATAGTCATCTCGTTCGCTTGCCGGAATGTCATGCAGAATGGTTTGCGACAAGGTGTCTAAAACGTCATCTTTGAAATGAGACAATTTAGCTTGTATCGGTCTGGTCTTTAAATATGCCAATAAATGTCCGCGGTGGTCTGATGACTCAATTTTTTGCATTAAGTCGACAACCTGCGGCGTAAAATCTTCTTTTTGAATTTTGCCTTTGTTATATTCGCAGAACAAATGGAGCAACATTTTTTCCGGCTGACCGTTGCACCAATCTTTTTTGATGGTTTTTGCATCGTCTTTACGAGACTGCAACCATGCGATTTTTTCTTCTTTGTTCAAAGTTCCAGCAAGAGCTTTGTCTTTTAAGGATTCACGGAACAAATGATGAGCAGACAATTCGTAGGCAGACTGTTTGCTGTAACCGGCGGTTAAAGCAGCGGTAAACGCAGCGGCGGCAACAATCATTTCAGGAGACGGCTGAGGAGGCAGAAGGTTCCCATTTTCTTCCGGTTTAGGAGGTTTTCTGCCAGCGGCGATATCTCTTAAAATTTGCTCTTTGCCATCGGCGGCAAGCTGCAAAATTTCTTGCGGAACCTTGCCATTGAAGGTGTCGCGGATAGAAGACGGAATTTTTATCCAAATGCTGAATTTTGAACTGTAGTCGCTATAGATGCGGCGCAGGCTTTCGGGTTTTACATCATCGGAGCAAGCCAAAATATAGTCTGTAGGCGCATAGGCTTTCAAAAAGTCTAAAAAGTCATTATCAAATCCATTCATGGCTTGTCTCCTTATAGCTAAAAATTATTTTTCAGCTCCTTTGTATTTTTGTGTCAATCTAGCCATTGTTTCTTTAGAAAGGTTAGATTGATAGCTCTTCAAATCTTCGCCAGTTTTGGCTTTTACCTCTTGACCGCTACGGTCGGTAACTTTGGCGTCTTTCGGGGCAATACCCAAGCGGGCAGCCATAACCAAATCCCGTGCGTCTTCTTTTTCTTGGCGGGCTTTAGCTTGCTCTAGCGACATTTTGGCACGCACGTTTTCAATTTGCTGTTGCCGCAAAGATTCATTTGTATCTTTTTGTTCTTGGGTTTCCAGTTTTGTGCTTTCTCCGCGGTTGGTTTCCAGTCCGGCTTTACTAAGTTAGTTGCTTCTTGCATAATTTTTGTGGCTTCTGCAACATCTTTTTCTGAGCCTTTTTCACCTCTAACTATTTGCGGTTTTCCGTTTTCGTCTTTTTGGATAGCAATTAAACCATCTTTTTTCATTTGGTTAAAATTATTGCGTATTTCAGCTAATTTTTTAATGTCTTCTTGTGCTTTAGCGGAAATTTGTTTTTCATCTCCAGTTTTTTCTTCTCCAGATTTTTCCTGACCGTCATTTTTCTTTTGCGAGGCTTCTAAATGGTCTTGAACTTGTTTGATTTGTTCTTCACTCAATCCGTAGTTAGCTAAAGTTTCCGCATCTAATTCAGTCGGTACGGCGCCCTGCATCGGGTTGCCGTTCAAAACGCAGGCAGCGTATAAGCGGGTGGCGATTTCTTTAGAGGCGTTATCCGGAAATTCTATTGGACGACCTTTGTTATCCGGCTCTTTTAACATAGTGTCAAAAACTTTATAACCAGCCTCGGGTGAAACTGTTACGTTATCCGGAGAACTATAGTGAATTTTGGCATTTTCAAGTTTTGCAGCAAAACCTTCTTTGCTTTTGTCTTGCTCATATCCTTGAATTTTGCCGTCAGCAGCCAATTTTTCATAATATTCGGCTTTTTTCTTAACCCAATCAGGCTCTTCTTCATTAGTCTTTTCTTCCGGCTGCGGGGTGTCAATGCTAACACCTAAAGGTTTTACTTTGTCATCTTTTTCTTTATCGTCTTTGCTTTCATCTTTATCATCAGCTTTGCTGCCGTTTTCATCAGTTTTAGGTGACTCATCTTTTTGCGAATCCTCATTTTCATTGCTGAATTTTTTAACAGCTTCTTTATAGGCTTCTTCTGATGTAATTTTAGAAAGGTCAATGTTATGAGCTTTGCAGAATTCTTTTTGCTCATCATTCAGTTCAAATTTATTTTCATCACTCATAACTTTATCCTTTCGTTGGTCCTTTTTCGGTTGTTTTTCTTTTTTCTGTGGCTCTAAAAAATTATCGCGTTTAGAAATTCTTTCCAGCCTTTTCTTCATTTCTTCGGCAAATTTGGCGGTTTCATCTTCATTTTTAGGGTTGCGGATAAATTTGCCGTAATTGTCTAAAGTCCGTAAAACGGCTTTTTCAGCGCTTGAGGGCTGATATTTGCCGTCAACCAATTTGCCTTTTTCTATTTTATCCAGATTTTCACTGATTCTTTTCAGGATATCATCAGCGCTGATTTCATCTTCTTCGGCTAAATCTATTTGCGGTTTAAAACCGGCTGTGTTGTAGAGATGAGCGGCTTGAACCTTTTTCCAAAGTTCTTTATCATTGCGGATTTGCTGCTCAGCCGCGTCTAATGCTTCATCGCTCATGTCCTTGGGGTTGACGCCAAAGGCTTGGGCTGTATATGAACGCACTCTGTTCCAAGCATTTACACCTTTTTCATCTACATTGTTCTTATATTTTCCTACAGTTTTTTCAAATTCTTCTTTGCTGTCGTAAAAGCGCCAGTTTTCCTTTTGCTTCATCAAGGCATACGCTTCAAAAGGATTGGGAATATATTTTTCAGTTTTTTTAGAAGATTCAGCCATCTTTGTACTCCTAGATTATCTTAATAATAGCATGTATTTTGTCTTTTGTCTAGAGTTTTGTGTATAAATCAGCAGCCAAGTTTTGCGTATAAACTGAAAAAAACTTTGAAATTTGGGAAACAGTGTGATAATTTGAACGCAGTTTAAAGTTTTTATTACGGAGAAAATTAACAATGTCGGGTAACGCCAGATATAATGGAAAAGAATTGTTTGCCGAATGGCAAAAAGAATGGCAGCTGGAAGATAGATATAACTTCCGCTCTATTGAGGCAAAATGGCAAAAAATTTGGAATGATGAAAAAGCCTATAAAGTTGAAATAGATCATTCTAAGCCAAAATTTTATGCTTTGGTTGAGTTTCCTTATCCGTCCGGCGCCGGCTTGCATGTGGGACACCCGCGTTCTTATACGGCGTTAGATGTGGTTTCCCGCAAAAAGAGAATGCAGGGCTTTAATGTTTTGTATCCAATGGGTTTTGACGCTTTTGGCTTACCGGCAGAAAACTATGCCATCAAAACCGGTGTGCATCCGGCAATTTCAACCAAACAGAATATCGAAAACTTCACCCGTCAGCTCAAATCAATCGGTTTCAGTTTTGATTGGGATAGAAGTTTTGCTACTTGCGATCCGGAATATTATAAATGGACGCAGTGGATGTTTATTCAGTTGTGGAAGCATGGTTTAGCCTATAAATCTAAAATGGCAATTAACTGGTGCCCGTCCTGCAAAGTGGGCTTGGCAAATGAAGAAGTTGTTAACGGCTGTTGCGAGCGCTGCGGAGCTCCGGTTGTTCGCCGCGACAAAGAGCAGTGGATGGTGGCCATCACCAAATATGCCGACCGCCTTATTGATGATTTGAAAGAGGTTGATTTTATCGACCGTGTGCGTTCAACCCAAATTAACTGGATTGGTCGTTCCGAAGGTGCAGAGCTGAGCTTTGAACTGACGGATAACGAAGGCAATCCGCTTGGTAAAAATATGGTGGTTTACACCACTCGTCCGGATACGACTTTCGGCGTGACCTATACGGTTATGGCGCCGGAGCATGAGTTTGTTAAAGAGCTGATGAACCGTTTTGAAAACGCTGTCGAAGTGCAGAATTATATTGATGAAGCGGCTAAAAAATCCGAATTGCAGCGTACGGCAGATACGACCAAAACCGGTGTGGAACTAAAAGGCATTAAAGCAAGAAATCCGTTTACCGGCAAATTGATTCCGGTGTTTATTTCCGACTATGTTTTAACTGGTTACGGCACCGGCGCTATTATGGCGGTTCCGGCGCACGACCAGCGCGACTATGATTTTGCCAAAGTCTTTAATCTACCGATTATTCAAGTTTTGGACGGCGGTGATATCAGCGAAAAGGCTTGGGAAGAAGACGGCAAGCATATCAATTCCGGTTTCTTGGACGGTATGGATAAAAAAGAAGCTATGGCAGCTGCCATTAAATATGCTGAAGAAAAAGGTTTCGGCAAGGCTAAAGTTAATTTCAAACTGCGTGACTGGGTATTCTCCCGTCAGCGCTATTGGGGCGAACCTATCCCGATGGTTTATTGCGAACACTGCGGCTGGCAGCCGATTCCGGAAGATCAGCTTCCGCTGAAGTTGCCGGAAGTGCCGGATTACCGCCCGAATGATAATGGCGACTCTCCGCTGGCTAATGCGACAGAGTGGGTTAAAACCACTTGTCCATGCTGCGGCGGTCCAGCTCGGCGTGAAACCGATGTGATGCCGAACTGGGCAGGTTCTTCTTGGTATTTCCTGCGCTATTGCGATCCGCACAACGATAAGGAATTTGCCTCTAAAGAAGCTTTGGATTATTGGATGAATGTTGACTGGTACAACGGCGGTATGGAACACACCACGCTGCACCTGCTGTATTCTCGTTTTTGGCATAAATTCTTGTATGACTGCGGCTATGTACCGATGCCGGAACCGTACCATAAACGTACATCGCATGGTATGATTTTGGCTGCCAACGGCGAAAAAATGTCTAAATCCCGCGGTAATGTCGTAAACCCTGATGATATTGTTTCCACCTACGGCGCCGATACGTTCCGTTTGTATGAAATGTTTATTGGACCGTTTGACCAAGTGGCTATGTGGTCGGAAGAAAGCCTGAACGGTGTATATCGTTTTGTCAGCAAGGTTTATGCTTTGTTTAAGAAAGTGGCAAAAGAAGCTAAGCCGATGGCTGATGATTTGCGGGCTATGCATAAGTGCATTTTGGAAGTGACCGAGCGAATCGACACTATGAAATTTAATACCGCGGTTTCATCATTGATGATTTATGTGAACTACTTGTCCGACATGGCGCAGATTCCGGCAGAAATGTATGAAACTTTGATTAAGCTGCTTAGTCCGTTTACTCCGCATTTGGCGGAAGAAATGTGGGCGCGCTTGGGGCATGATACTTTGGTTATTACCGAAACTTGGCCGGTTGGCGATGCTAAGTTAGCTGAAGACAATATGGTTACTATGGGCGTGCAGATGAACGGCAAAATGCGCGGCACTATCACCGTGGCAAAAGACGCTCCGCGCGAAGAAGTGGAAAAAACTGCTTTGGCTATGGAAAATGTAGCCCGCCAGCTTGAAGGTCAAAAGGTTAAAAAAGTTATTGTTGTACCGAATAGGATTGTGAACATTGTTGTATAGAACAAAAATAGCTATGGTTATGGCGGCGGTTTGCGGACTTGCCGCCTGCGGGTTTGAGCCGTTGTATGTGGAAAAAACATCGGGTGATGATTTGTGGTATTATAATAACAAATTTGACACCGATATTGTGCATGAGATGGCGCAGATTAAAGTGGAAAGCGTAACCGACCGTATCGGTCAGATGATAAAAAATGAACTGATGGATACGTTTAATCCGTACGGCACTCCAAAATGTGCTAAGTACTTTTTGAAAATTCAGCCGGTTAATTCCGAAACAGTGCAGCAGGCGCTGCGTGATGATATCACCGCGACCCGCGAAAAAGTAAAATATACGGTGTCATATTCGCTGTGGGATAAAGATAACGGGCAATTGGTCAGTGGTTCAAGCTGGGTTTATTTGAGTTATGATTTGCTGGATAATCCGTATTCAACAACCATGGATAAAAAGAAAGTGGAAAAAGACGGCGCTAAGATTATCGCTAATGATATTTCTTTGCGAATCGGCGCTTATTTCCATTCTGTAAAAACAAAGCGTGGTAATCCGAATGAATTTTAAGCAAGCGCAGCTGGAAAGTTTTTGCAAAAATCCTAATCCCGAAGTAAAGTGCGTGGTTTTGTTTGGCAGTAACGAGGGAACAATCGCTATGCTGCAAAAAAAGTGCGCCGAGGCGGTGTGCGGAGATGTGCAGGACGCTTTTCGCTACGCATCGCTGGAAATGAGCGAAGTTTCTAAAGATGGTCAGGAAATTTATGCCGAATATTATGCGCAGTCGCTAATGGGCGGTCGGCGTGCGGTGGTGGTTAAAAACGCCGATAATAATTTGGCGGCAGTGCTGAAAAATATAATTCCTGAGACAAAGTCTGATAATTTGCTGATTGTTTGTTCATCATCGCTCAATACCAAATCATCGCTGATTACTTGGGCAAAAGACCGAGCCGATGTGATTATTGTCGGCTGCTATGACGACAGAGAAGAAAATATTTCTGAATCTGCGGCAGCGCTGCTGCGGGCGCAGGGGCTGATTTTTGATACGGCAACTCTGCAGGTTTTGTGCGCGCGTTTGTCTCCAGACAGAAAAGTCAACCAAAGCGAAATTGAAAAATTGGCGATGTATTTGGGCGAGCGCAAAAATGTGACAATAGCCGATGTAAAAGCGGCGGTCAGCGATGTTTCCGGTGCCAATTATGAAGATTTTTGCTATTACGCCGCCGGCGGCGAAGTTATGAAAGCTTGCGCCATGTTTGAACGTTTGCTGAAAGAAGGCGAAGAACCGGCAATCATTATCCGGCAGCTGACCTATCATTTTAACAAACTTTTGGGCTGCGCCGCACAAATTGAAAGCGGAAAATCAGCTGATGAAGCGTTGAAATCATTGCGCCCGCCGTTGATGTTTTATCGTAAAGCCACTTTTATGCAGCAGCTAAGAATTTGGACGCGTGAACGTGTGTTAGGTGCATTGTCTATGCTTTATGACTGTGAGCGTGATTGTAAAACTACCAACCTGCCGGCAGAGCAGGTGGCATCGTATTGTGTTATGCGTGTTTCTAGCGCAGCTAGAAAGCTCAGATAATGGCTTTCTGCTTGTGCTTTTTGCGCTCGTGTACCATTTTTGTACACGTCACTTAAAAAGCACGGCGCATTAAGATCATTCTCTGAGTTTTTTTTAGTTAAAATTCAAGGGTTATGCAGCACCATTTGTTAGAATCATCACAATATTTGCACATATCATGAATATTGCTAAGAGTCATGTTATTGACACACGGTATACCTCCTCCGCAATAAGCATCGCCGCGATAATATATTCCGCCCTTTCCAAATTGATAGGTGTTGACAATGTTTATCACAGAATGCAAAGGCTGAGCTAAATTTGAAATTAAAGATTCACATAACTGTGGAGACCAACCTGAATTGAACTGGCTGTCTTTAGTATAACCAATAAATATATCAAAAACTAAATTCTGTGCTCGCGCTTGAACTTGTATCATGTTGCCATAGGTATCATTAAAATGCTTATCACCTACTTTGTGCCAATTATTAGGAATAAGGTTTAATGCTATGGCTAAATCGGCAAGTCCTGTGTATCCGCTTTGAGGACTCATTTTTCGCACATCATCAATATGTTCCAGCATACCAAAAATTATAGTAGAATATTCTTCAGTTGCTTTATTTGTTTTCCATTTTTGCATGGCTTTGGAGTAACCGGCAATACCGCCGACAGACAAAACAGCGATTATAGCCAGCACGCCCAGCATTTCTATCATACTTCTTCCTGAAGAAACTGCGTGTAGAGGCGCATCTAAAGCAGTTTTACGCTGTCTCAAAAAATTCATGTACCTCAAATGTACACTAGGATTTTTTTCGCAGCTAGAAACCACTTTATCTACACCACTCTCCGCAGTTTCAAAGAGTTTTGAGACGTATTGACACACGACATTCAAACCCTTTAGTAAGATATTTTTTAATCTTGTCCCCTGCGGGAGAGAGTGGCGCTTTATCTCCGAGTGAGGGGTATTATTAAATATTGACATTGCTGTCGCAATGGCGTTATGGATTCTCGCCGACCACAGCCAGCATGGTGTGGTGGCAAAAATGATATTGAGAGTGGAGTATATTCTATTTTTCAAATTTTTATCCATATTTTCAAACCTCCTAAAAAACACAAAATAAAACCCATCAAAATGGCGGGCGGATGTTCGAAAACCGTATCAGATATACAAAAAACGGCTCGGCTTATTAAGCTGATAGCCCTATTCACCGACATCCGTCCATTGTTAAACAGAGGTCGGCATACAAGTTTAAAGTCGCATATGCTTGTTGCGCCTGTATATCTGAATAAAGGGTTTTTGACGCCCTCAGCATATCTCTATACCTATAAATTGTGTAGCTTGAAAATGTAAAAAAGTAAAGAACTTTGTAAAGTTCTGTTTTTGTTTGTAATCTAAAAGTGTAATTTATTTTGTTTTCTTGATTTTAGAAAACAATACTGTTATAAAATTTAACGTCCGGTGTAGGAGCACTGGACGTTATTTTAACTTCGAAAGGGTTAAACCCTCTTTTAACTTCTTTCTGAGTTAAATGTAACCTATTTTTGCTAAAATGTCAAGACTATAAGTCAAAACATGGCAAATTTAGGCGGGGTTTATCCCTTTCACAACTGCCAAGATTGGCTGAAAGGTGAAAGATGGTAAACTTAGTCAAAGTTTTAAGAATACTTATTTATTTGCTTAAAATCATCATCCTTCTTTTAAAGAACTAGTATGGTGAGGCGGAGTTTTCAAGCTCCGCCCTTTGATATTTTTTAGGTGCCGTTAAATAAAAAAAATCCCTTAACCAGCAAGGCTTAAATTAAGGGATTTAGATGCAAATTAGATACTATTACGTCTTGTAATCAAATAGTCGATTAGCTTGTTAATGTTAGAAACTCTGCCGATAAAGTGCTCAAAGTCACCAATACCAAGATCATCTAGGAATCTAATCCCATCAAATTGATAGAGTTCAGAATCCTTAGTAGGCGTGTAATAAAGTGCAAAGTAGTTTCTATAGCAAAATATAAAGCGTACTTTGTCGTTTAATTTCTCGTTTTTAACTACATACCAAATTTTCAAGTAGAGCTTATGAACCTTCTCAAGATCCCATTTATAGATATCATCAAATTTTTCATTATATTTGATAATAAACAAATAAAAGGTACGAGTTTGGTTCAAAGGATGCTCTTTAACAGATACTTCCAAATCTGGAGGATAAACTGACTTGACTTTAGGCAAAAGTTTTTCAATAACTTCATTTGTCATAACAGAATAATTTAAAATGAGACATAAATATAGATTTTATCCTTGAATAATGTACTTTAATGGAATTTTTGTCAAGTCGAATATTCATAAACAATATCCCTTAAACGTTGCTGTTAAGGGATAGGATTAAGCTCTTGGTTTCGGCAGGGTGAATTGGGACATATCAAAACCTTCATGCCGAAGCAGTATCACTTTTTTATCTACTCCGCCGTCATATCCGGTTAAGTTTCCGTTGGCGCCGATGACACGATGGCAGGGGATTATAATGCAAATAGGATTGCGTCCGACCGCGCCGCCCACAGCTTGTGCAGACATTTTGGCTTTGCTGCACTCTTGTGCGACTTGCTTGGCGATATATCCATAAGTTATATATTCGCCATAGGGAATGGTCTGCAAAATCCGCCATACTTTTTGCTGAAATTCACTGCCTTGCGGTTTTAGCGCTAGTTCGGCAATGCTCGGCTTTTTGCCCTGCCAATAATCGTCAAGCCATTGTTTGGTCTGTAAAAATATCGGCAAATCATCATTTTGCAGCCAATTTTCAGCAATATGATCATAGCGCTGTTTGTTCATTTGCAAGCCGGTCAGGTTTTGCCCGTCGCTGGTCATTAACAGCTGTCCGACCGGTGAATCGCTATAGATCGAATAGAACATTTTTTCCTCCATTTTTATCAAGATATCAGTTGTCAAAATTGTTTGTCAAGTTTATAAATAAAGTATGAGAAATGAAGTTTTGATATATCGTGATTACGGCTGTGCTGATGTTAATGCGCTGGCAGATGAGCTTTGCGCCTATTTTGAACCGCGCGGCTGCAAAGTCGGTTTTGCCGATGCCAACGATATTATTTACCGCGGTCGGCTGAATGATAAAGTTATTGCTTTGTTTATGCCGGGGGGAGCAAGCACGCCGTATCGCCACAAACTTAAAGTGCAGGGCAATGAAAAAATCCGTTCGTTTGTGCGGGAAGGCGGCGTATATTATGGTATTTGCGCTGGAGCCTATTATGCCTGCAAACAAACCGAATTTGAAAAGGATTTGCCGCAATCGCGCATTGTGGAAGAATATGAATTAGATTTGTTAGATGCTAAAGCGATAGGTTCTTTATATAAGGAATTAAAAATAGAGCCGTTTGCCAAAAATACGGCATCGGCGGCTGCAGTTGAGCTTTTTGATGAAAACGGCGATATTTTGGTTGTGCATTACCACGGCGGTCCATATTTTGAGTTAAATGATTCCAGAGGTACAGAAATTTTAGCGCGTTATAATTTATCCGGATTTAAGCCTGCGGTGGTTTTGCAGCCTTACGGCAAAGGCAAGGTGCTTCTTTCCGGCGTGCATTATGAAGATAGGGGTGCCGTGTTAGAAAAATCGGCGGCACAGTCAAATATAGTGCAAAAGCTAAAAGAAAAGGAAATCGTCCGCCAAGCCTTTTTTAATAAGCTGATGAGTTTAAGCGGCAGATAGATTTTTTTGTACAAAAAATCTTGCTATTTGGCAAATATGTTATATAATCATACCATCTTTTATATTATTCATTTTTAAATTATTTTTTTATGGTACAGATTAACCATTTTGCCGAGACTAACGCTGATGATAAGCTGAAGTCTATGATTAGCGAGTGCATTAACGGCACATCGCTGAAGATAAGCGACGCAGAAGATGTTATTCTGCAATTGCCGATTTGTGCTAGAGCTCCTCTTCTAAGCTTGTACTTTACTAGAGTGCGAGGAATTGTGGAAGACGGTTCTGTTGCGCATCATCGCTTTGTGCTGCTGGTATCTTTATTCCAAACAGCGGTGCGCATATATGAACGCCATGCGTTGTATGGCGCTTATAACCGCTTTATCGGAACTGACCGTTTTGACAACACAAAGGTAAAGCGGCTGGTTGAGAATTTGGGTGTAAGACAGCAGACCAACACGTTTAAGTTGGATTCTGTTATAGACAACGATCCTTATTACAAAGAGGTCTTGTTTGACGTGAAGCATAACAAGCTTATGAACTGCAACGTGAAAGCGACAATATCTGACTACTTTGTGAAGAAAGTTATGCAGTTGGTTGCTTTGTATGCTCAAGATGTGCAGAAGTTTTATTCCGTGCGTGGTAATTCCACAATTTGCGATGAGCAGCTTTATAAGCAAAGTTGGAATAAATATAAACTTCTGACCGTAAGAAGCTTATTTTTCACTAATGACTTGGAGTTGGAAGAGCTTACCGAGTTTTTTGAAAACTATAGCTTGCGCTAATTAAATAAAATCCCTTGTTTCTGAAAATGAAACAAGGGATTTTATTTAATTAGAATCTGAAATCTTAACAAAACATTACATTGTGAATTATTTAAAGAAAAATTTTATGCTCTATCCCACTGTTTTTATAGGGCGATTTTTAATCTTATGCATATTTTATGCGAACAAAAATAGAACAGTTAACAAAATACTAAAAAATCCCATTGAAACCCATAAATTACCATGTTATACCATAAATAGAAGTTAACCCGAAAGGAATCTGACATGAGAAAAGTTTTTCTCTTTATGGATACCATTATTAACAAAGTAGACGCAAAAGGTCGCGTTTCTTTGCCGTCAGATTATCGCGCAATAGTTAAAGATTTATCAACAGAGATTGTTTGTTACCGCAGTTTGAGCGCTCCTTGCATTGAAGGCTGTTTGGAAGACACTTTGGATAAGCTGGCTACGGAAATTGAAAATTCCACGGATTTCTTTTCGGAAACACAAGATAATTTAACTAATTTGATTTTCGGCGATGCCAAACGTTTTCCGTTTGACAGCACGGGGCGAATCGTTTTAACCGAAAAACTTTTGAAGCATGCTGGCATTATCGATACGGCGGTATTTGTGGGCAAAGGTCGCAAATTTCAAATTTGGAATCCGGAAAATTGGGCAAAAGAAGAAGCCCGTATCCGCGCCGAAGTAATAAAGAACCGTCCGGTTTTGAAACAAAACAGGGAGGCAGAATAATGGCAGAAGCTAAGCAAAAGCACATTCCTGTGATGCTGCAAGAAGTTTTGGCGGCTTTGAAACCGCAAAAGGGCGAAGTTTATGTTGATGCAACTTTTGGCAACGGCGGATATACTAGAGCAATTTTAGAGGCGGCAAATTGCAAAGTGATTGCGTTGGACAGAGATCCGACTGTGAAAATCCGTGCTAATGAAATGAAAAATATGTATGGCGAACGCTTTGAGTTCAGAGCAGGTCAATTCGGAGATTTTGCAGATTTAGTGCCGGAAAAAATTAACGGCGCCGTTTTTGATATCGGCGTTTCTTCTATGCAGCTTGACGAGGCGGAACGCGGTTTTTCGTTCAGCAAAGAAGGCGCTCTTGATATGCGTATGTCGCAAAGCGGCGTGTCGGCTAAAGATATTGTCAACACATACGGCGAAGAAGAGCTGGCGGATTTGATTTATCAATACGGCGAAGAGCGCAAGTCACGGCAAATCGCCAAGCAAATTGCGGAATATCGCCACGCCAAAGAAATTGAAACCACAACGGAATTGGCGGAGATTATATATAAGGTAATTCATAAAAAATTTGGCGAAATTGATCCGGCAACCCGTACTTTTCAGGCTTTGCGCATAGCGGTTAACGATGAGCTGGGCGAACTTTCGCGCGGGCTGAACGGAGCTGCGTCCCGTTTGCTGAAAGGTGGGCGTTTGGTTGTGGTGGATTTTCATTCGCTGGAAGACCGAATCGTAAAAATGTTTTTTAAAGAAAACGGCGGGCGTAAAGTTCGGGTTTCTAAATATGCGCCGGAATTGGTGCAGGAAAAGCATTTGTTTGCTGAAGTTTCTAAAGTTATTATGCCGACCGCTGCGGAATGCGAGCAAAATCCGCGGGCGCGTTCGGCTAAATTAAGATATGCAATAAGGGGATAGCAATGGGTAGTATCAAAACGGCAATGGTTGTTTTATGGTTGACATTGACTTTATTTGTGGCAGTGGCGCAGTCGGTGCTGAAAAACAGAGTGCAGGGGCTGGAACGCCGTTTGGACACCATTAACGAAAATATCCAAAAAGATATCCGCGATATTCATATTCTGAAGGCTGAATGGAGCTTGAACAATTCGCCGGAACGCTTGAAAAAATTGGCATACGAACAATTATCTTTAGAAAAAGCCAAACCTGAACAAATTATTAACTATTCTGCTTTACACTTTAACTATGAAGATGATACGCAGGCAGGCGCCCGCGCTGCGCCAAACAGAAAAGGTTTGACAACACTGGTTAAAGCAGAGGTTAAAAAGAAATAGCTATGCAGTTTAATGTAAGTTTTTCTAAGCGGAAGAAGACCGAGCAGTTTTATCTCCCAGGGCAGGAGATAAAATTTTCGCATGGCTTTATTTCGCAGAAAAACTTTAGCGCCGAAGGCGACAGCGTTTCTATGTGCCGCAACCGCATTTGGTGGACAATGGCGGCGTTTGCTTTATTTTATTGTATTTTAGGCTTGCGGGTGACATATGTTTGTTTGGGCAACGGCATCAATATTGACACGGCAATTGTTGAAGACGGGGCAGAAGAACAAGAAGTCCTGCATTTAAAGAATCCGGTTAAGCGCGCCGATGTGATGGACAGAAACGGCGAGATTATTGCCACTTCGCTGCCGACGGCAAATCTTTCGGCAAAGCCGGAGCTGATTAAAAATCCTGAAGAAGTGGCTGAAAAATTAAGCGTGATTTTTCCTGATGTTACTTATGAACGTTTTTTGGATTTGCTGAGCCGGCATAAAAAATTTGTGTATTTGAAACGCAATCTGTCTCCGGCGCAGCAAAATTCGGTAAATGCGTTGGGAATCCCAGGGCTGGAATTTGAAAATTGTGAAAAACGAATCTATCCGCATAATAATTTGTTTGCGCATATTTTGGGCAATACAAATGTGGACAATCAGGGTATTGCCGGATTGGAAAGCTTTATGGACGAGCGTTTGACCACCTCGACAAAACCGGTAAAACTTTCGGTGGATATGGGAATTCAAAATACGATTCGCGAGGAATTGATTGCCGGTATGAAATATTTTATGGCAGAAGGCGCAGCGGCGATTTTGATGAATGTTAATACCGGACAGATTATAGCAATGATTTCCGTGCCGGATTTTAATCCGAACGACAATATAAAAGTATCGGACAGAGCAATGTTTAACTTTGCCACCAAGGGGGTGTATGAAGCTGGTTCTGTGTTCAAAGTGTTTAACACGGCAATGTGTTTGGACAGCGGCAAAATAGATGTTAACAGCCGCTTTGATACTTCTAAGCCGATATACTTTGGGCGCTATCGGGTTTCTGACCCGCACGGCTCGCATAAAATGCTGACGCCGGAAGATATTTTGGTGGAGTCGTCAAATATCGGCTCAACTTTGGAAGTTATGCAGGTCGGCAAGCAATATCAACGTTCTTTTTTCCAAAAAATAAATATGGATAAGGCACTGAGCGATTTTGAAGTTACGGAAACGGCAAAGCCTTTGTTCTTGTCAGAAAAACGCTGGACAGACCATTCTATGGCAACCATCAGCTATGGATATGGTATTTCAACAACGCCTTTGCATATTATTACTGCGTTTTCAGCGGTGGTAAACGGCGGAATTTATCATGAGCCGACTCTTTTAGCCGAGCCAAAAGACACGGGGCGCCGGATTGTTTCAAATGAAACATCAGAAAAAATGCGTTCGCTGCTGCGGGCTGTTGTTGTCCGCGGAACTGGTCGGCGCGCCAATGTCGAAGGCTATCAGGTGTTTGGCAAAACCGGTACTGCCGACAAGTTGGTTAACGGCAGATATGACCATAAAAAAAGTATATCTACCTTTATTTCAGGTTTTCCTGAATCCGATCCGAAATATGCGTTATTGGTAGTGTTTGACGACCCGAAAGGTTTGAAAGAAACTTGGAATCATACCGAAGCCGGCTGGAACGCCGTGCCGACAGCGAAAAATATTATCACCGCGGTGGCTCCGCAGCTTAATATTAAGGCAGATTTTGATTTGGAAAAGCAAAAAAACATTGTCGATGCTGCCTATAAAAAGAAAAATTAAGGTTTTTCACTGATAAAAGTCATCGCTTTGCCGCTTTGTTTCCAAAAATAATGCACAAATTTTGCAAATATTCGCATTTTTTTTATTTTTCTTATTGAAAAATTTACAAATATTTCTTAAATTACCAACTGTATTAGTTGTTATGCAATTAAATAAACTGTTCTGTAGCAATACAGACAAATTGTAAAAAACCATATGGAGAAAATAAAATGAAAAAACTTTTAAGTTTGTTCTGCGCTCTTGTTGCTTTGTCAGGCTGCTCTACTTTTGGTGCTGACGGCGGCTTGTTTAGCGGTGCTGACTGTGAATCTAGATTGGCTCGTGATTTCGTAGAGAACACAACCGATACTGTATTCTTTGCTTTTGATAGCTCTGCTTTGTCTGCAGAAGCTCAATCTGCTTTGGACACTCAAGTTGCTTGGTTGAAGAAACATGACGATGTAAACGTTATTGTTCAAGGTCACTGCGATGACAGAGGTACTCGTGAATACAACATGGCTTTGGGTGAACGCCGTGCCAATGCTGTAAAACAATACTTGGTATCTCAAGGCATTGAAGAAAGCAGAATTTCTACAATTTCTTACGGTAAAGAAAGACCAGCTGTTTTGGGTAACAACGAAGCTGCTTGGGCTCAGAACCGTCGTGCGATTACAGTTGTTAGCGCAGCTGAATAATCAGACAGTTTTATTACCAAAAAAAGCGCTGCCGAATCGGCGGCGTTTTTTTGTGCTATTTTATATATTAGAAACAATCTTTACAAAGTTTGTTGATTTGCTTATTATTTGGGTAATTAACAATTATTGATACACTAATTAAATTTATTTATTATGGAAACACAAGTTTTAGCTCTTCCCAAAGATGCCGTATTGAAGGACATGAGGCTGTGGAACAATGACGAGCACAGCGTTTATGCTGATTTTGACACATTGTGGCAGATGTTCCGCGGTGTTTTGGCATCGTCAGTTCCCGCTCAAACAGAATTGGTGCGAGCTGAAAGGGTAGATGTCGGTTTGCCGATTGTTTAAAAAAGACTGCTTTTAAGCAGTCTTTTTTTGTGCTTGTACTAAGGCAAAAAATATTTTATAAATAGGCTAGGTTTAGAATTTTGAGGAGGCGTTTTATGAAATTAGCAGCTTGTTTTTTATTGTCGGGAAGTTTGTTGCTGGCGGCAATGCCGGCAAAAGCAAATTCTGACATGCAAAAAGAAATAGATGATTTGCGTGAAGATTTGATGGTTCTGCAGCGCCAAATTTACCGCGGAGCAGGTAGTTCCGGCGAAGTATCAAAATCAGCAGCTGTGTCGCAGGAACAAGCCGCCGCTGGAAACGTGCAGGTAAAAATCGGTGAATATGATGAAGTAATCCGCAAAGTTAACGGACGCATGGATACTTTGGAATATCAGGTAAAGCAACTTGAAAGCAAGCTGGATAAAATAAACCGCGATATGGAAATTCGTTTTAAAATTTTAGAGGGACGTCCGGTGCCAGACAATTTAAGTTCTCCGACTCCGGCAATTCCGACTACCTATGAAGCCAAAGTTGCTTCCAGCGCCTCTAAAGCCGTGACCGGAGACGGTATTCAGGGCGATGATTTAGCGCCGATAGCCGGTTCAAATGTGGCTGCTCCAAAAAATACTACTGCCGGCAGTGCTGACGGAGCTCCGCAACAGTTGATTGCTGATGATACAGAGGCAAAACCGGTGGTAACCGCTCAACCAAAGTCCGCTGAAGAAATTTATTCCAACGGTATGGAGGCGCTGAACAGCAGCTTGTATGATGAAGCAGAAATGGCTTTCCAGCAAATTTTAACGCAATATCCAAATGATAAATTAGCCGGCAATGCGCAGTATTGGATTGGTGAAGTATATTTTAAGCAGGGAAATTATAACAAAGCTAAAGTGGCGTTTAAAAACGGCTATGAAAAATATCACAATGGCAATAAGGCGCCTGACAGCTTGTTTAAGCTGGGGCTGACTTTTAAGGCTAATAAAGAAAATAAAAACGCTTGTATTGTGCTTTCCAGCTTTGGTGCAGAATTTCCTAAAGCTAACGCAGATTTAGCTAAGAGAGTGCAGGCAGAAGCATCTAAGCTTGGGTGCAAATAGTGGAAGAGCTTTTTGCTAAATACGGAATAAAGGATGAGGTTGTTGCCGTCGGAGTTTCCGGCGGAGCCGATTCTTTAGCTTTGGTTTTGCAAGCGGCGGAAGAACTGGCTGTGTTCGGGCGGAAAGTGGTGGCGTTGACTGTTGACCATGGCTTGCGCCCGACTTCGCATATGGAAGCGGAATATGTCGCGGGTTTAATGCAAAAGTACGGCATTGAGCATCATATTTTGAGCTGGCAGGGCGAAAAACCGCAAACCGGTGTGGAAGAAGCGGCAAGACAAGCAAGGTATGCGCTGATAGCAGAGTGGTGTTTGCAAAACGGAGTGCGGGTTTTGCTGACGGCACATCATGCCAAAGACCAAGCCGAAACTTTTTTGATGCGTCTGCAGCGCGGTAGCGGATTGGAAGGACTTTGCGGCATTCGTGAATACAGCGTGCGCGGCGGATTGGTTATTTTACGCCCGCTACTGAATACAGCCCCTGAAGAGCTGCGCAATTATTTGAAGGTGCGCAAAATTGAATGGGTTGAAGATGAATCTAATACCGATACTAAATTTCTGCGTGGAAGAATCAGAAAATTTTTACCGGAACTGGCGATGCAAACCGGAATTGACACGGCAAAAATCGGCACGGCTGTAAATAATTTGCAAAGCGCCGAAGATTATATTGAACAGCAGCTTAATTTGTTGCTGGCTAATGAAGTTTTATTGGATTTTGATACGGTTTGCCGTTTTGAATATACCAAATATTTGGGTTGGCATAAAGAAATGAAATTTCGGGTGTTGGCGCGTTTGTGCCGCCGCGATTATATTCCGCGTGCCGAAAGCGTTATGCAGCTGCGCGAAGCTTTGAATGTGCTGCCGTTTAGCGGAGCTACGCTGGGCGGAAAAGAATTTATTTTGGCGTATGGGTTTGTGTGGGTAGTGCCGGAACAAAACTCTAAAAGGGTGGAAACCCGCAAGCAATGGGTAGAATTTGTAAAGCAGCATCCGCTGTATAAAAATGTGAAAATGCCGTATAAAGCTAAGCTGGCTATTTTAAATAAAGTTGGAGCAAAAGAAAATGGTCTATGATAACTTGTTGGAAATCTCAGATAATTTTGAAGTGTTTTTATTTGATGCTTATGGAGTTTTTTGGGGCGGAAACGGATTTTTTCCAAATAGTAAAGAGACTATGCAAAAATTGATGGCGGCAGGCAAAACGGTGGCGGTGCTTTCTAATAACGCAACGCTGATGCATGAGGATATGATTGCTTCTTATCAACGCAAGGATTTGCTAGAAAATCGAGACTATATGCTAATGGTTAGTTCCGGCGAAGTGCTGCATGGTGATTTGAAAGCCGAAAAACTTAGTTTTGCCGGTTGTTTGCAGCCGCGTAAAGTCTATACTATCGGCGCAAAAAATGAAAAAATGTTTGCCGGAACGGTTTATCAGCCGGTTGAAACTCCGGAAGAAGCTGATTTTGCATATTGCGGGGTACCTTTTTTAAGCGCCGAAGAGGCTGCAGAATATCCGCAATGTGCAGCTGATTTTTTACCGGTTAAGGCTGATGAAAACGGCAAGATAATTTTATGGGACAGCGTGATTGAAAAACCTTTTGAAAAAATTGTTGATCGTGTAGTTTCGCTGGGGCTGCCGGCACTTAATGCAAATCCTGACTATTTGGCGCAGGAAGGTCACCCGCTGGCAAAAGACAAATCATCGCATTTTGTGGTGCGCAACGGAACTTTGGCAAAAATGCTGCGGCAGCGCGGGGCAGAAGTTTTAGAATATGGCAAACCGCATGCCAACGTATATGATTATGTGTTTGAAAAGTTGAAAGAACTGGGAAAAATGTGCGCAAAATCAAAAATCTGTATGATTGGTGATACGGTGCGGACAGATGTTAAAGGCGCAGTTAATTCCGGTATTGTTCCGGTCCTTTGTGTTGAAACCGGAGTGACAGCCTTGGAACTTTCTAAAGGAAATACGGTTAAAAACCTTTGCGAAAACGAAAATATTGATGTACAACAAGTGATAGAGATTAACAGCGTCGGAGGGAAATAATGGCGTTTGAATTAGTGTCAGGATTGGTCGCAAAAGATTATGTGACAGACTTAAAATTATGCCGCGTTTTGTTTGAAGATAACAAATATTATCCGTGGATTTTTTTGGTGCCGATGAAAGAAAACACTAAAAATATGACAAATTTAACCATGGAAGAGCGTTTTCAGCTGATGCGTGAAATTGCGCTGGCAGAAAAAGTTATGATGTCACTGTTTCCTTGCGATCAAGATAATGTGGCGATGATTGGCAATATGACGCCGCAGCTGCATGTGCATGTGGTTTGCCGTAAAAAAGGCGATCCGGATTGGCCTGGTACAGTGTGGAACTCCGCAACTGCCAAATATGAACCGGCGGAAAAAGAAAAAATTATTGCAAAAATCCGCCAAGCCATAAGCGAAGAAATGCAAAATCCAATTTATCAAATTTCTAAATAAAAGGACATAAAAAATGAGTAGAGTAATTACTTTAATGCCGGTCAGACTGGCAGCAACTAGATTGCCTAACAAGCCTTTGCGCGTGATTAACGGCAAAACAATGGTGCAGCGTGTTTATGAAAACGTGAAAAAGGCTTTGCATACGGATATTGCCATTGCCGCCGGCGATCAGGCTATTGTGGACGAATGCAACAAGTTTGGCGCCACTGCGATTTTGACGGATCCTAACTTGCCAAGCGGTACGGATAGAATCGCGGCCGCTTTAAAAGTGCTTGATCCGGACGGCAGCAAATATGATATTGTGGTTGACTTTCAGGGCGATAATATCAATGTAGATCCAAAAGTTACATTGCCTTTGATAGAAATGGTTGAGCGCACCGGCTGTGATATTGCCACTTGCGGTATGCTGATTAAATCTGAAGAAGACAAGAACAATCCGAATGTGGTAAAAATCATTATGGGCTTGAAAGACGGCGAAAAAGAAGCCCGCTGTCTGTATTTTACCCGTGCGACGGCTCCGTATACCCGCAATCCGGAAAAATGCCCGAAGCAAGATTTGTATTATCACATCGGCATTTATGTATTCAAAGCAGCTTCATTGCATAAAATGGTTTCACTTCCGACTGGCGTATTGGAAAAGCGTGAGGCTCTTGAACAACTACGCGCATTGGAAAATGGTATGGAAGTACGCGCTATGCTGGTTGATAACATTAAGCTTGTTCCCGAAGCTCCAGCGGATATAAATACTGAGGAAGATTTAGCAAACGCTCTTCCATACATTAAGTAGGAAACTCGTCTAATGGTCTACTACTTTTAACTTTTTGTGCTTGTGTACTAGTTTGTACACGGCGCAAAAAAGTTAATGCGTATTAGCCTCATTATCCGAATTTCTGAGAGTATTGGGGATTGTCATTCTTTGCTTTGAGCGTCAGCTCATTCGTAAAGAATCCAGTATGGCATATCCGCTTAAAGAACAAGCAAAAAGCCTGATTGTTAATTCAATCAGGCTTTGGTTTTTTATATTTACTGCTTATTTATTTTGCAGGTTCGGTTTCAGTTTGAGATTGATTCTTCAGCAATATATTTGCGGCAAAGTTAACAACTAAAGCCCAAACAAATCCTATTATGAAGGTGTTGCTAAAAGCAACAAACACATACAAAATACTAAAAATTACGTAGCTGTAAGTTGTCAGGCGTAACGTTTGACGATACGGAGCTTTATAGATTGCCGACATAATCCAATGCAAAACAAGTGAATACAATCCCATAATAACTAATCCGCTCAAGATAAACCAAAGCATAAGGCAGCTGAAAATAACCGGTCTGATATAGTTTTCTATAGAATCGGCAATAACATTTACTACGTCATTATCAATGACCATATTAGGGGTATTGTGCAGGCTGTTAATACGAACTTCATTTTTGTTGCCGTTTACGGTATAAATTGCCGCACGGCTGATGTAAATACCGCTGTCTTGCAAAAGCGATGTTTCAAATTCTTCAGTACGAGTATCCAAAACTACCTTAAATTTGTAATCATCATCGCCGTAGTTGCGTTCAATTACGGTATTTTCCGGTTTGCTAATCATTCCGTCTTCAATTGTAATCGGCAAAAAGTCGGATATATTGCTCTTTAAGGTCGGCATATAAAGCGATACGGCGTCATTTACCGAATTTGTCAGATATAGTGAATACAGCAGGCAAAACAAAATAAAAGTCAAGGCGCCTAGCCATTTTTTAGTTAGTAAAAATTTTAAATCTTTCATGTTTTTCTCCTTGTAAAGTTAAAACAAACCGTCAAATAAATCTGGCTGACGGCTATCTGTCTGCGCCAAAAGTTCCATAGCTTTTTTGACTACATTGTAATTTACGGCGCATTGATAAGCAAGCGATATGTTGTCACATTCCTCAACCAATTTGCCGATATATTCAAATGAGCGTGGGGCGTTGGCTACAATAAAATTCAATATCTCGGGGCTGATTAAAATCTGCCGGTCGTTGAAAAGTTTTACAATCAGCGTTTGCAGCATTAAATCATCCGGTTCTTTGATTTCTACGCTGGGCAGCATATTCAGCCGCGACTGCAAATCTTTTAGGGCAAAGGACATACGGCTTGGAGCAGTTTCTGCCGTCCATAGCATATACCGTCCTTCTGTATTGAATATATTAAACAGATGAAACAGCGCCTCGGCATTGGCTTTGGGTGTTAGATTTTCAATAACAATGCTTTGATTTTCGGAAGCTATTTTGTTGACATTGCGCAAATTTATACGTACGGCATCAATCAGCGAAACTTTAATCGGCTTGTCGAAAAATATTTTTACCTTATCGGCGAAAAGTTGGGCTAAATGCGATTTACCGCAGCCTTTCGGACCGTAAATAATCATTCCCTGCGCCAGCCATTTAGGCCAAGAATCGACCAAATGAAACGCCTCGCAATTACATGGAGCAACCATAAAATCTTCGCGCCCCATATAGGTTCGCGGCACAAAATTAAACGGTATTTGTTTTAGTTCTTCATCTTCAACCATTGTCATTTTTTGCCAACACTTCCTGTACTTTTTTATATAAATCTCCCAAACTATACGGCTTGCTCATAAAATAAAAATCTGAGGAGCCAGCAAGTTCTTTGCGGGCAATTTCTTCCGAATATCCTGATGCCAAAATAATTTGGGTCTGCGGATTGTCTTTATGCATAATTTTTGCTAAATCAGCTCCGCTTAACCCCGGCATCATCATATCCGTAATCATCATATCAAATTTTTCGCCTTTTTCAATATGCTCAAGCGCATTTTCGGCGGAAATGCAGTCAACAACTTCAAAGCCTTTTTGTTTCAGACCGCGGACGCCGACAGTCCGTACTGCGTCTTCATCTTCCACAAACAGAATCTTTATGCTTTCGGTTTCGTTTTTCAGGCGGCGCTGACTGTCAAAGGCTGAAACATTTAGTCCTAAAATCATCTTTTGGTTTTGTCCCATATTCACCATTGGGGCTGTAACGGTTTCAAGTGCGGTGTTGCCAGCTTTATCGCGGATAATTTCTTCTTGAGTTGTTTCGGCGGCAACTTCTCCCTGATCATTTTCGTATGCCGGCAGATAAATTTCAAAAGTAGTGCCTTTGCCGACTTCACTATGCACCTTGATAAATCCTTCAGTTTGGCGCACAATACCATAAACCATGGCTAATCCCAAACCGGTGCCGGAGCCGACCACGTTCTTTTTGGTTGAGAAAAACGGCTCAAAAATGCGGTTGATATTTTCCGGCGGTATACCGCAGCCGGTATCGGTAACACTGACAACAACAAAATCTCCCGGTTTAATGATGTCGGTGCCGAAATGATACGGTTCGCTTAAACGTTCGCCGCGGGTGGCAATGGTCAATGTTCCTTTGCCGTTCATAGCGTCTTTGGCGTTGATTACCAAGTTTATCATAACTTGTGAGAATTGCACCGGATCTACGCGGATATAGCCTAAATCTGAGCCATAGTTTATTTGGAAATGAATTTGCTCGCCGATAAGCCGTGAAAGCAGATGGTCTATTTCTGTGAATGCTTCAGTAACATCTATCAGTTTTGGATTCAGAGGCTGCTTACGGGAAATTGCCAAAAGCTGCCGTGCCACGCCTGCCGCGCGGTTAGCATTTTGTTTGAGCTGCACCAAATCAGAAAATGACGGATCGCCGACGCCGTGGCGCTGAATCAGCAAATCGCAGTAGCCGATAACTGCTGTCAGCAGGTTGTTAAAGTCGTGCGCCACACCGCCGGCAAGCTGTCCGAAAGCCTGCATTTTTTGGGCTTGAGCCACTTGCATTTCTAAGTTTCTTTTGTTTGTGATATCGGTGATATAGATGAGCATTCCGTTAATTTCACCTGATAAATCGGTATAATGCATGGTCATCGGGCTGATGTGTATTTGAACATTTTTTTCTTCATCATTAAAGTTCAAAACCGTTTCAAAATTATATTCTTCGGAATTGTTTTTAGCATATTCGCGCAAGGCGTCTTTTATTTTTTGCTTTACTTCATCATTAAAGTATTCGCCGATTTTTTGATGCTCTATCTCTTGCGGAGATTTTTCAAAAATTTCGGCAAAGTGACGGTTTGTTTCTAAAATTCTTTGATGCTTATCAACCAAAGCAATGCCGATTGGCGCAGTATTGAACAGCCATTCAAATTTATCTGTAACTTCATTCAGCTTTTGCTTTAAGGCTGTATCGTTCGGTAAATTCCAAATAACAACGCCGCGGGTTTTTATTTCATTGTTTTCCCGAACATTCTGTTGTTTTACAAAGGCTTCAATGTTGCCTTGTTCGGTTTTGAAAATTATATTGCCGTTAAATGCGCCGGAAGCGTCATGTAGCTGTTCGGCTTTATAGGCGACAAAATCATCAATTTTTTTGCCATTGGCATCATTTTTATCCGTTGTTAAATAGTCGGCAAGCGTGTTGTTGATATATTCCAAATTTCCATCGCTGTTGCAGGTGTATAAACCAACCGGCAGAAAGTCGACAAAGTTATGCAGAGACGACATTTCATTTTGGTAAACTTGCTCCATATTTTTATAGGAAGTAATATTTTCCACCGTCCAAAAAATATAGGTTTCTTTGCGTATTTTCTTTAATGAAAATTCATCTTCAAAAATATCGGCTTTGTTCAAATAGATTGGTTTAATGTGGACTCTCAGCCATTCTTCGGCAACAAATACGCTGTTTTGGTGCGGATTTATGGAAAGCATGACGGTGGTTTCCTGCAATTTATTGACGGCTGACGACAGTTTTTGCAAATCCAATTTATTGGCGGCGGAATCAATTATATTGTGTTCCAAAAAGTCTAAAACCGATTCATTTTTGAAATATTCCAAAGCAGCGCGGTTGGTTAAAATCGGCAAGCCGGTAGAGTTATCAATACGGTGATATTTGCTGTTATCGTTTAAAATTTCGGCAGCTAAAGTTCCAAAGCCAATGGCGTTTTCACTGACTTTTAAAATGCGGATAGTGATTAAAATACAAATAATATTCCAAATCACAATGGATATAATAATATATAATGTGTATTGCGGATATAAAAACAGGGCGAACAAGCTCAAAGACATAAACATAATCGAATAAGCTAAAAAGACCAAGTTTCTTTCCAGCTGTCGGTCAGGTCTCCGTTTGTTTATATCTTTGAGCATTGCCGCACCTTATATTTTTATGTCAGCACGTCGGCTTTAACTTTGCCTGTGCGTTTAGTTATTTCGCCGATTTGCCGAGAGACGTCTGCCAAGCTTTCCAGCATGGCTTCAACATTCTCGTCCAAATCTTTGGTTTCGTAACGCTCTAAATAAACACGCAAAGTCGCAGCGTTCGTACCAGTTCCGGATAAACGGTAAACAATGCGGGAGTTATCGGTAAAGTAAACAATCAAGCCGTTTTTGGTGGAGCTGCCGTCGACAGGATCGTTATAAATAAACGGTTTGGCTTCAGACACGGTGTAAGCGCCGAAAGTTTTACCAGCTAAAGTCGGCAAACGGTTTTCCAAAACAGCCATCAGCTTGTTGGCAACATCAGTATCCAATCCTTCGTAGTCGTTACGCATATAGTAGCTGCGTCCGTATTTTTTCCAATGTTCCTCAGTAATTTCCTGAACTGATTTACCAGTAGCGGCAATAATGCTCAGCCAAAACAGAACCGCCCAAATTCCGTCTTTTTCGCGGATATGGCTGGAACCAGTGCCGAAGCTTTCTTCTCCGCAGAAGGTGATGCGGTTGCTGTCCATCAGGTTGCAAAAATATTTCCAGCCGGTCGGAACTTCATAGTAGCCGATATTCAGCGCTTTTGCTACGCGGCTGACAGCTGTTGAGGTAGCAGCAGATTTTGCCACGCCGTAAATGCCGTTTTTATAAGCCGGAATCAGCTTGTAGTTATCGGTTAAAATTGCCAAACTGTCGCTAGGCGTAACAAAAAAATTTTTACCTAAAATCATATTGCGGTCGCCGTCTCCGTCATTGGCAGCGCCAAAATCAGGAGCTTTGTCCGAATACATTAAATCAACCAGCTTTTTAGCATAGATTAAATTCGGGTCAGGGTGCAAGCCGCCAAAGTCTTCCAAAGGCACATAGTTCAAAACCGAACCTGCTTTGGCGCCCAAAATTTCTTCAAAAATTTTGCGGGCATAAGGACCGGTTACGGCGTTCATGGCGTCAAATACCATAGTAAAACCATGGGCAAACAGTTTTTTGATGGCGGCAAAATCAAAAATTTGTTCCATCATATCAACATAATCTTTGACTGGATCAATTACTTCAATTTCCATCTCGCCGAGCTTTTGTGAACCTAATTTGCTCAAGTCTACATCAGGAGCGTCAAGAGTTTTGTATTCGCGGATAGTTTTGGATATTTCATAGATTTTATCGCTGATAGAGGTCGGGCATTGTCCGCCGGAAGCAATGGCATATTTTATACCGAAGTCGCCGTTAATTCCTCCCGGGTTATGCGAAGCTGAAAGCACGAATCCGCCGTCGGCTTTGTTCATCAGCAGCACATGAGACGATGCTGGGGTGGAAATAAAGCCGTTTTGACCGACAATCATCTTTTTCATGCCGTTAGCTGCTGCCATTTTCATAATTTTTTGGATAGCGATTTTGTTATAATAGCGTCCGTCGCCGCCCAAAATAAAGGTCAAGCCCTTAACGCCGCCAATGGCATTGAAAACACTTTGTACAAAATTTTCCAAATAGTTTTCTTGTAAGACGATTTTTGATTTTTTGCGTAAACCTGCCGTACCCATTTTCATATCGGAATAGGCGGTTGTTTTAACAACTTTAAGCATATACAGCCCCTTTCGTTAATAATTAAAACTCTTTTATATATATGTATCATTAAAAAAAAGAACAGGTAAAGTTTTTTTATTAAGCTAGGCACATTTATTTATGCTGCCAAATAAAATCGGCTAAAATTAACAGCTCGCGGCGGGCATAAACATCGGACATGGACATTTTCAAATTGCCGGTACTGATTAAATCCGCAGCACCGTAGCCGTCTTTTATATGGGTATAGGCTTCGCGTTTGTACAAAGCCGGAGCAAACCTGAAACCAAAACGCCGGCTTTGCTGTTCAAGCTGTTGAGATAAGGAATCTGACGGGGTGTCTATTAAGCTTTTTGCGACAGACCAGTTCAGGTATTTTATTCCCTGCGCCGCCTGCTGTTTTTTTACATTCCATATGATGTTTAAATAAGCATCTTGAGGCTGCCAGCTCAAATCATTTTCGCCTTTTATTAAGGTGATTAGAGTGTGCGCTTGGGCGAGAATCGGGGTAAAAACTGAATTTTGTTCTGACGGCACATCAACAATTACCGCATTGCAATTGCTGAAGTTTCCTGCAAATAAAGCTTCTTTGCTGATGTTTTGCGGAATTTTTAAGGCTGTTTCCGACTTTTGCAATTCTGCGCGTTTTTGTAAAAATTCCGGAGCAAAGTCAGAGTAGATGCCGACATTATAACCGTCATGCAGCAGAGCAGAGGCAAGGTTAAATGCCAATGTGGTTTTACCGGCGCCGGATTTAGGACTGCTGATGACAATTAGAGGAATAGTCATTAACGCCGCGCCATTTTCATAGAACCGCTGTCAGAGGTGACTAAGCAAGACTGCTTACTGCGTTTCATTGTTTTGCAAATGGCATTGGCATCGTTTTTAGCCAAACCGATAACTTTAGAGCGGTAAATCGTCCGGTTTTCAGACTGTACTTTTTCAACTTTAATGTCATGAACCGCATATTTTTTAGCCAATTTGTTTTTAACGGTTAAAGCATAGTTGCGGGCACGCTGATAGTCGGAAAAAGAACCGACTTGAACGGCAAAACGACCGTTAGTAATTGCGGCAGCGGTTTGTACGGCTTTTGCCGACGGGTTAGCCGAAGCTTTGGCTATACGTGCAGTTTGGGTTTTTTCCGGAGTTTTCTTTTGCACGGCGGCGGTGCGCTGCTGTTTTGGCGCGGCAACGGTTTTGCCGTTGATTTCATTAGTCAGCATAGCCACATTAATTTCGCCTTCCTGCTGCATGCGGGTCAGACCTTTGTCCATCATCTTAGCAACTTTTTTATCGCGTTCGCCAACGCTGTTGTGGCCCATGGTTACGGCAATTACGCGTTTGCCCGAACGTTTTGCCGAGGTTATAATATTGTATCCTGATGCTGCAGTATAGCCGGTTTTCATACCGTCTGCGCCGGCAAATGTTTTGAGAATATAATTGTGTCCGCCGATGGTTTTTCCTTTGTATTGAAAGCTTTTGGCTGAAAACCATTTATAGTATTGCGGAAAATGGTGATATACCGCCATTGCTAAAACCGCCATATCGCGAGCAGTGGTTTTTTGCTGTTTGTTTGGCAAGCCGGAAGCGTTTTTAAATGTGGTGTGGTTCATTCCCAATTTGTGTGCAGTATTGGTCATTAACACGGCAAAATCAGCCTCGCTGGCAGAAAAATGTTCGGCTAAAACAGTGGCGCAGTCGTTTGCCGATTTTACAATAACTGCCATAATTGCGTCTTTTACGGTAATGGTTTCACCAGCGTGCAAGCCAAGTCGTGAAGGAGAGCGGTTTGCCGCGGTGCGTGAAACTTTCAGTTTGTCGGTTAGTTTTATGTGGTTGTTTTCTAGCGCGTTAAAGGTAATGTACAAGGTCATCAACTTGGTTAATGATGCCGGATAACGGCGTTCATCAGCGTTCATTTCATACATAACATCGCCATTTTGAGCATCTATCATAATTGAAGAAACCGAAGCATTTGCCGCAATTGTGTGCAGCATTGCTGAAAACAAAATACATAAAAACGCAAATTTTTTCACTATTTTACCCTCTGGATTTTTTTATTACATATACAATATTCGTTAAAAGGTAAAAAATAGTTAAGATTGAAAAGTATTTGGCAGAAAGATTTTTTCATTTTTTGAAACTTTGATATTGACTTTTGGCAGGTTTAATTGTATTAACAACTTTGTCACCCAATGGCGGATGTAGCTCAGTTGGTTAGAGCGCTGGTTTGTGGTACCAGATGTCGAGAGTTCAAATCCCTTCATCCGCCCCAATTAAAAAAGCTCGCTTTTAAGCGGGCTTTTTCATTTATACGGCATTTAGATTGAGGGAAATTTAAAAGCAATATCCCTTAACAAAATATCCCTTAACAAGCTGGGCTTTATTAAGGGATATTGAATAATCAGAAGTTCTTGCGTTGGTTAATAAGATAGTCGATTAACTCATTAATGTCATAGACTTTCCCGACAAGATGCAAATAGTATTCATAACCAAAGCACTCCTGGTAAATAAGCCCGTCAAACTTGTAGAGTACAGAAGGGTTGACAGGAGTGTAAAGCACAAACTCGTTTTTGTTATAAAACAGAAAACGTACTTTACCGTTTAACTTCTCGTTTTCAACCATATGATAAATGGCATGAAAAAGCTTATAAACCTCGCGAATAGCCCATTCGTCAGCATCGGCAAATTCTTTATCGTATTTGATAATGAGCAAATATAAAACGCGAGTTTGGCTCAGCGGAAGCTCTTTGACAGACAACTCCAAATTTGGAGGACAAACTGACTTGACTTTAGGCAAGAGTTTTTCAATAATTTCATTTTTCATAACAGAATAATTTTAAATAAGACATAAATGTAAATACTATGTCCCAATAATACACTTTAACGGTATTTTTTGTCAAGTTACTTTATTTACCGACAAGAATATTGCTGAAGAGTTCGTGTACTGTTGGAATATGTCCGCCGGCATAAAGCGGATCGCTGCCAAAACGATACACATTGTGACCGGCAAAGGCCAAATTATTTTGCACATCTCCGTTGTGCCCGATTTCCATTAAAGTATGATGAATGCAATAGGTGCGCGGGTCGGGGATTTTGCCGGTTGTGCCGTTAGCACGCGACCAGCAGGAGAATTGACATTGCGACAGGCAGCCGACGCAATGCGCGCGTTGCTGCTGCATTTCCTGCCATTCGCTCGGAGTTAAAAAGACCAAAGTCGAATCCGGAGTTTCTTTTATAATGGTATAGCCGGCTTGCTGCTGCTCTTTTATGTGTTTTTGCGCGGTTGAGGTCACATAAACAGTTTTGAAGTCTGAAACAGTCACAGGTGAATTGAGTTCGTCCGTTGCTTGCAAACTATACTGAATTTCGGCAGCTTTACGGCGCATTAAGTTGGCTAAAAAGTTGTTTTTTATAGCCGAAGAATAAAAGCCGGTCGGACTGAATTTTTGCAAAATAACATCGCCTTTTTTAGTGTTTAGCATTAACTGTTTCCAAGCATCGCTAATCGGGCTCTCTTGGGTAATCATTGGACGGGTGCCAAATTGAAAAGCCACATTTCCCAATTCCGGATTATTTATATATTCTTGCCAATCAGCCAAACTCCATACGCCGCCGGCGATGATTATCGGAAGTTCAGTCAAACCTAATTCGGTTAAAGCTTGACGCAAAGCAACAAGTCTTTCGTAAGGACGCTGCGGTTCCAACGGATTTTCGGCATTTGACAATCCGTTATGTCCGCCCGCTAGCCACGGGTCTTCATAAACCACACCGCCTAAAAATTCGGCGTAGTTTTTAAACGAGCGTTTCCACAAAATCTGCATAGCTCTTGCTGAGGAGACAATCGGATAATAATATACGCCGTGCGCCGAAGCTATTGCGCCCAGATTGTAGGGCAGACCGGCACCGCAAGTCACACCGTGGATAAGGCCTTTCGCACCTTCTAAAACACGAGTGATAACTTCTTCGGAGTCTGCCATTTCCCACAGCATATTGATGTGAATTCTGCCGTTGCCGCCGGCAATTTCGTGGGCAATCTGTGCCTGTGAAATACCTCCTTTTACGGCATATTCCACCATTTCACGGTGGCGTTTTTCCCGAATCTTCTCATTAAACAATTCAGGAATTTCATTGCCGTTTTTATCCAAAGCTGTTGGGCTGACCATAGAAATGGTGCCGACTCCGCCTTCTTTTGCCCAAGCACCCGAACTTTTGCCGTCGGTGCCGTTAATGCCTTTTCCGCCTTCAACAAGCGGGAAAACTTCAGCGCCGGATATTTTTATTTTATGGAGTTCTTTCATCAGTTCCTCTATTTCTAAAATTTAACTGATGAAAATATAAGACTGTTTGCGAAAAAAATAAAGTAGGCACTTTTAAGTGGTATAGTTTCTTAAAGGAAACGAACGGACTATTCAGCCAATTTAAATAAATCAAAAGTCAAATTATTGAGCGACAAAAAGGCGATTATAAGGCAGATAAACGCATAAATTTGCAGCATACTTAAAATATTTTGATTTTTGGTTTCGGAAATGTATTGCGGTATGTGGGCAAGCAGCTTTTTAATTCCTGCCGCGGCAAACAGAATTATGATTATCTGAATAAAAATTCCCAGTTCTTTTAAGGCAGCGGCAAAAGGAGTTATCAATTTGAACAAAAAAGTAAAAAACAACAGATAGAGGGCTAAAAATATGTAATACCCTTTGTGCATGAGCAATTTTAGGTTTTCTTGATGCAGCTGCTTGGCTTTAATTTTGTCGGAAGTAAGCTCTGAAACATCAACTCCGCGAATCGTCTGCGGTTCGGTTTGCTGCTTTTTTAAATTATTCAGGTTGGCTTTAAGTTTTTCATTTATCATACAAAGCCCGCAGCCTTTAGGCGTAAAATATATGTGATTGTGGTCTTTTTTGCATTGATAATGATGTTCTTTTTGCAACAGATAGGCTAAGCGGTCCTGCCATTCCAAAGCGGTAGGACGCTCATTGCCCTTGGTGAAAGCACGCTCAAACAAAGTCATGGTTGCTTTGTCAAAATAGTCGTGCATACTGTAAGGGTGGGGCGCCTGATAGGTATCGGGCCAAATTCCATAGGCGTAGTGATAGCCGGCAATACGCTCCTGAATGGAAAGCATTGCTTCTTTTTTGTTGCGCGGAGTACCGGAAAATGGGTGAATACCGTCGTTTAATAATTTGAAAATGATAACGGCTAAGGCAAATTTATCTTGCTCTTCGCCCATATTCTCACAAGTTTCATTCAAGCCTTCAGGATAAATGTATTCTTCGCTGACATATTCTGCCGGATAGCGCGCTCCGTTTTCTCCTTTAATGGAAAAGCCGTCGCAGTCAAACATGGCAACCAGCATATTTTCTTTATAAATAGAAACATTAGAAGGCTTTAGGTCTATGATATAGTGTCCGCAGGCGTGCAGTGCCGCCACTACCGAAGTGATGTTAAATGCGGCAAACACGCGGTTAATATAAAGTTCGGTCAAACCCAGCTTGCGGCGCACTGCTTTTTGAATTAAATAGTCCAAAGAAACCGCTTGCTCAGTGTCTATCAGCGGCATTAAATAGCCCATGCAGTAGCCCTGCTTATCTTCAAGCAAAGCAATAGGCCAAGCAATTTGGATATATTCCACGCCCTTGTCTTTGATGGTTGGAATATCCGGCTTGTTGTGCAGCATAGCTTCCAGCTTTTTGCGGTTGCTTTCGCTTTTACTGCGTTCGTGAAAGATTTTTGCCACAATCTTAGGTTGACCAGCAACTTCAAATATTTTGCCGGCGGCTCCGCCTTTATTAAGCATTTTGCTTAACGTGATTTCTTCATGCTTTCCGTCAGGATATAAGGCTAAATATGTTAAATCTTCCGTCATTACAGTTTTGCCCACAAAATTGTTTTATCGTCAGAGTTGATGCGCTGGGCGCGGTTATTGCTTAAAGTGTTGCGCAGAGCTTCAACGGCATGGGTCTTGCGCGGTTCGTTTTCCAAATATTCAATAACCGGAATTAAAAAATTGCGGTGGATTTTATAGAAATCGCCGGAAAAAGCAAAGCCGGTAACACCGTCGGTCATCAGCAAAATACGGTTGGCGTTTTCAAAGTCGGTAAAACGCAGGCTGTCTTGCCAGTCGTCCATGGTGTAAAAGTAGGTTTCGCAAGAAAAAGCGCCGTTTTCCGGCTCGGATATAACAAAATTGCCGTATTCGCCGTTTTTGAACGCAATGCCCGCGCCGTCGCCGATGTGGAAAAACACGCCTTTATTTTTTTGATAGAACACGCCGACAATCGTTGCCGAAAAATTAACTAATCCGGCGCTGTTTTTGCTGTTATTGTTTTTGTGCAGTATAAGTTTTCGGCGGGCAATGTTTATGGCATTGGCTACATCATCGCGAATCGAAGAAATATCAGACTTTATCAGTAAATCGCATAAAGTGTCGCAAATTATTTTGGCGCCGATTTTGCTGTATTTTGCCGAGCCGGCTCCGTCGGAAACCACGGCAACCAGTTTATTTTTGGCAGAGCGGGCACGGCTGTAATCCTGACACGGCAAACCCAGCGACTTGTGTAGGCTGCCGCGGATACTGGTGGATAGTACGTGTATACGCTCGTGTTGTTTCATCTAGTTTTTCTTTTCATTCCAGTCGTTGATGTCGTCCAAATAGTGATTGGCGTTTGGAGCTGCTTTAGAGATGCAGGAAACGCTGCGGCTCAGCCATAAGAAAAATTCTGTGAACTTTAAGCCGGTTAAGCGTTTAGGCGGCAAAATGGAAAATTTAGCCAATTTTTCTAAATTAGCGTCCTGCGTGCCAATGGCGTGAATCACCACTTTTTTATTTTTTTGCGCATAGCGGCAGATTTCAGCAGATTCTTCCCAGCCGTAATCGGTTGGTTCGCCGTCGCTGATTAAAAAAATCCACGGACGTTTGGAAGTAATGCCGCAGCTGTCATACAGGCATTTTTGTTCTTCTATTTTTTGCAATGCCAATTCCATGGCTTTGCCGAGTGGCGTCAAGCCTCCGGCTTCCATGGTTGGAGCGCTGAAATTCATGGCGTCGATCCAATCCGAAGTTATTTGCACCTCATCTTTGCCGAAAGCTTTGATAATGAGCAATTGTACGCGCGAACTGGCGTCAATATCGTCTTTTAATTCTTTTTCCAGCGCACTTAATCCGGCGTTAAGCTGCTTTATCGGTTCGCCGCGCATAGAGCCGGAACAATCCAAAACCAACACGCAGGGAGTTCTTTCATTAGCGTTGTCGGCAAATTCAACATAAGGAATTGTGTTATTGCTTTTTTCGGTCATTTTTTCACCTTTTATTGATTCGGATAATTGTGCGGATAGCCGCTGCCTTCAATCGGCGACGGCAGTGAATAGCGTCCGCAGCCTGACAGAGCGTAGAAACCGGCAAGTATACAGAGAATTAACAATATTTTTTGCAAAGATTTCATTTTTTAACCTTTTTTTTGATGTATTTAGGATATATTTAGCACAAGTGTAGCTAAATTGGAAAACTAATTTAGTTTTTTAACAGAAAGTTGTTAAGGAATGAATAAAATTTTAAGAATATGCTGGTTTTTGTTGACGGTTATTTTTTGTGCAAACAATGAGGCGCAGGCAAAATTAAATATGTTTCCGCAGCCGCGCTATGTTCCTGATTTAAGCTTTTACGGCGACAGCGGAAAAGCGTATAAATTGAAAAACTTTGGCGCCGATTTGCTGATTGCCGTAGTTTGGTCCAGACGCTGCGGTCCGTGTTTGGCAGATTTGAAACAGCTGAATGAGTTTGCACTGGCGACGGCAGATCAGGGAATTAGAGTAATTTTAATTTCTCCTGACGGTGAATGGCGCAGCGTTGATGAAAAACGTTTGTTCTTAAAAAAGTTCGGAGCACAGAATTTGGTCAGCTATTTAGATAAAAAAGCTGGTTTTATGAATGGTATGGGCATTATGGTTACGCCGACGGCTTTGCTTATTAACAAAGAGGGATTGGAAGTCGGGCAGGTTACCGGTGCCGTGCAATGGAGCAATCCTAAGGTTATTGACTATATGGTGCGTTTGAAAAAACGTCTTTAGTTTATGTATTTAACTGCGGCGAATCCGCCTATTAACAATATCAAGAACACAACAGAAAGCCAACCGAGATTTTTTTCAATAAACACGCGCATGGTTTCGCCGTATTTTTTCAAGAGCCAAGCGACTAGGAAGAATCTCATGCCGCGAGCAATGACCGAAGCAACTGTGAATACCAGCAAATTCATATGCACAACGCCGCTGGCAATGGTGATGATTTTATACGGAAACGGAGTTATGCCTGCGCCGAAAACTATCCAAGCGCCGTATTGATTATAGAGGTCTTTAAACGAGTTGAATTTTTCGAGGTAGCCGTAAAAATTTAAGAGCGGTTCGGCTATCAGCTGGAAAAAATAAAAACCGATGGCATAGCCTAAATAAGCACCGATAACGCTTCCGGCAGTGGCAATTCCAGCAAGATTCCATGCTTTTTTAGGAGCAGCCAAAATCATTGGAATAAGCATTACATCAGGTGGAATCGGGAAAAAGGAACTTTCTATAAAAGAAACGGCAAAGAGCCAATATACGGCGCCGTTTTCTTTGGACAGATGAAAGACCGCATCATAAATTTGACGCACAAATTTGCTAAACCACATAAAAGTTCCTTTGATAAATTAAAAAATCTACCAGAGAATTTACTATAAAAATTTTCTAATTTCAGCAATATCCTGTTGTCTATCCACATAAAAAATATGCGGGCGGTTCATCAGGCGCGGCACTGGTGTAAAATGCTGACCGTATTCAACGCAAATAACATCAGGCGAGTTCTTTTCCAAATATTGGCGGGCGGCGTTTTGGTTGTGCACCTCAAAGCAGTTGGAATCGTTAAGTTCCGGTATAAGAGTGCAAAAGCTTGCCGTGTTCGGTGAATATTTATTTAAGAGCATAACGCGGTGCCGTTTGCTGCCGAGACTGTAGCTTTCTAAAATATTCAGCAAACGTTTTGCCGAATCGGCTTCGCTAAGATAGTGCGCCGCTTGAATGTTTTGAGATAGAGCCAGCTTTTGCGGTTTTAAAAGAATAAGCGGAAAGCGGAGGTTATGCTTGCTTAACTCCTCTAAAAGCGCATTAGCCGGTTTGTCGTTGTGATGAACTGTGATTAAAAGCGCGTCAATTTTCAGCTCTTTAATATAGTTTAGCAAGCGAAATAAATTGTCGGTGCCAAACATTTTTATGTGGCGTTTGTTCAAAGCATTCTGCAAAATTCTTAGATTCAGGCGGCTGCGGTCAAACGCTACAATATATCCGTGCGATGTTTGTTTCATTATATTTCTCCCGTGCGGAAAAATATAATCAATGTTCGGCAGTTTTAAAGGGACGGGTGCTGCAAAAGATAGGCATCAACGGTGTTAGACAGCAGCATTGCAATAGTCATTGGACCAACGCCCCCTGGGACAGGAGTAATTGCCAAAGCTTTTTCTTTAACATCTTCAAAATCTATGTCGCCGCAGATTTTTCCATTATCGCGGTTTATGCCAACGTCAATCATCACGGCGTTTTCTTTTATCCAATCAGCTTTAACAAGCTTTGCCACACCGCAGGCGGCAACAAGAATATCGGCTTTTGCAGTCAGCTCTTTAATGTTTTTGGTTTGCGCGTGGGTAATGGTTACGGTGCACTCTTGGTTCAGCAGCAAAGTGGCAAGCGGGCGTCCGACAATCAGAGAAGCACCGATTAAAACAACATTTTTGCCGCTTAAATCAGGCAGCACGCTTTTTATAAGCTGCATAACTCCCAGCGGAGTAGCGGCAACAAAGTAGGGCTTTTCATTGTTTTGCAGCATTCCGGTATTATAAGGGTGAAAACCGTCAACATCTTTAAGCGGCGAAATGGCGTTAATGATGCGGTTGGTGTTAAGGTGCTTAGGCAGCGGCAGCTGCACGATAATTCCGTTTATTTCAGAATCGTTGTTAAGCTGGGCAATAATTTCCAGCAGTTTTTCTTCGGAAATATTTTCATCTAAGTGATAAAGCTGGGATAAAAGACCGATTTGCGCCGCCGCCTTTTGTTTGTTGCGCACATAAATCAGGCTCGGTTCATCGTTGCCGACCAAAACAATAGCCAGCTGAGGAGCAGAAGGCAGCAGAGCAATTTTTTCTTTTAAATTATCTCTGATTTCTGCGGCGATTTTTTTACCATCTATAATTTGTGCGGTCATTTTTATTCCTTTATTAAGCCATTTAATTTTGCCGTAAATTCTTCCGTCGGCATCAGATTAAGGCGCAGTTTTTTCAAATGGTCGGTTTCTCCGCTGACCAAAGAAATCAAACTTTTGCCGATTTTGAGCTTTTTAGCCAATAATTCAATCAGAGCCTTATTGGCTTTGCCTTTTTCCGGAACAACCGTGACGGCGGCTTTCAAAAATGCTTGATTGCTTTCATCAAAAAATAACCCCTTAAAACCGTTAAAAGACGCTCCGGGGGTTAGTTTTAAGCGCAGAAGATATGCATTATTTTCAATTACAAAAAAGCTCATTGCATATATTGGTCAATCCAGCGGCTGAAGTGGTTAACAAACGAACCGATGAATGCTATGCACAAAAGCAAAACATACGGCGCAACGTCATAACCGGAAAACGGCGGAACTTTTGATCGGATATATTTGTAGGCAGGTTCGGTCAACAGTTTCAGAATACTCATAAATTTTTCGGCATATTTGTTATGCACGGTCATAATTTTGTAGTGTAGCATCCAATATAAAATTATATCTACTGCTACAATTTTAAAATAAATTCCGATGACCGCACTTAAAATATCCAGCACCGGCATAAGAAAAAGTCCAATAATTCCCATTTGTATTTTCTCCTTTATGGTTGGGGTCAGCGGTTTGTTTTACCGCTTTCATAATTTTCTTCTAGCATATTAAAACGGCTGCTGTCAAACCTTCTTTTTCGCAATGCTCCGCGTAATTCGGCAATGCGACCGCCGATGTCGTCAAAAAGAGTGGTGCTTTTGCCAAGATTAGTGTTAAACATTTCCGCTAAGTTGTTAGAATTTAGGTTGTTATCGCCGCGGGTTTCTCGGCGCAGCTGCAAAAGCATTAAACGGCGCAGCCAGTTATCAAAGGCATAATCTTCTGACAAGTCTTCATCTTCATCATGGCTTATGCCCAAATTTTCTTTTTCTTTGGGGCTTATTGTGTAGCCGTAACCAAGTCCTTGCAGTGATTTAAGCATTTTATAAATAAGTTTGGCGCGCTCAAAATCCTGCTCATCGGTGTTCACAGCAAAGGCGTCTTTGGTATATTTGCGGATAAGGTCGTTCAGTTCACGCAGGCTGCGGACTTTATAAATAAGCTGCCCCACAAGTTCGGGATTATCTAGCGAACGGCAGGATTTAAGCAGTGCCAGCAGCACAAAAACCTGAAATTCCTTTTTATTGATGACGTCTAAAAACTTTTTGCGTTCTTCATAATCTTCTTCGGTGATGTAGCCGTCATTCATGTGCTTTATGGTTTTTAGTGCGGCTTCCAGCAAATCATGATAGCGTTCGTCAAACGGCTTTTCTTCATTTTCGCCATTAAGCTGATATTGCAGGGTTTTAATTACCTCAGAGCGGGCATATTGAGCATTGCCGATAGTCAGAGCATCGGATTTTGGGGCTAAAATCAGTTCGCGCAAAACATCGCGGGCTGACGCCTTATCCAGCTGCGGATAGCAGCTTTGCACCACTTGATATAAGCTATCAAAATATTTTCCGTCCTGATAAGGAAACATTAGTCTTTTTCCTCAAAAATTATTTTAGCTTGTTCCAGCCAAATAATATGGTCAATAATCCAGTTGCTTATCTGCTCGATTTTTTCAAGCTCAACTCCCATAGCCAAGCCGATTTTACCGATTATCAGAGTTTCGTTGTCGGACAGCACATTGTCAACATGCGAAAGCATACACATTTCACGCACTAATTCCAAAGCTAAATGACGATTTTTGATTTTAGCCGCGTCTTTTATAACTTTTTCGGTGTCCTGACCGTCAATTATTTCTGATATATTTTCAATTCCGTGAGAAACGGCAGCTTCGGTGATGAATTTTAATTCATCGCTGTTAAAGTTGTCATCGGCGCAGGCTACTGCGACCAGCGCTTCAAAAAATATGCGCTTTTCTTCCATGGAAGCGGAATCTAAATATGATGGTAAAATATCTCTAATGCCGTCCATAAGGGCTCTCCTTTATTAAACTGAACCGTATTTTAGCGAAAATCTCTTAATTTTTCAATAAAAAAGTATTTGTAAAAAATTAAACTTTGGCGTACATAATAGGGCTATGTTATAACAAATTTACGGAGACGATGTGTCTAAGAAATATTTTATAAAAACTTTCGGCTGCCAAATGAACGTGTATGATTCATCACGGATTGCCGATATGCTGAAAAATGAAGGCTATGAAGAGGCTAAAAAGCAAGAAGACGCCGATTTAGTGCTGTTCAATACCTGCCATATCCGCGAAAAAGCTGCCGAAAAATTATTTTCGGATTTGGGGCGCGCCCGCGAAATTGCCGAAGAGCGCTTGGAAAGCGGCAAAAAGACCGTTATCGGCGTTGCCGGCTGCGTGGTGCAGGCAGAAGACGAGCAAATTGTAAAACGCGCGCCGTTTGTGGATTTTGCTGTTGGTCCGCAGATGTATTATAAAATTCCGCAGATGCTGAAAGATATTGAACGGAAAAAAGGTCACGCCGGTTTGGTGGATACCGAATTTTCTGCCGACAGCAAGTTTGACTTTTTACCGGAAAATAAAGCGCAAGGCGTCTGCTCATATTTGGCAGTGCAGGAAGGCTGTAACAATTTTTGCACATATTGTGTGGTGCCGTATACCCGCGGCGCCGAATATTCCCGTCCGGTTGCCGAAATTTTAAAAGAGGCAAAGCGTTTGATTTCCACTGGTACTTTGGAATTGAATTTGCTGGGACAGAACGTAAACTCTTACCACGGCGAAGATGAAAACGGCAAAGAGCGTGATTTGGCGTATTTGCTGCGGCGCGTGGCTGAACTGGACGGCTTAAAGCGTTTGCGCTATACCACTTCATATCCGGCTGATGTGAATGATGACTTGATTGCCTGCCACCGTGATTTGAAAGTTTTGATGCCGTATCTGCATTTGCCGATTCAATCCGGTTCGGATAAAATTTTGAAAGCGATGAACCGCCGCCACACTTCCGGCGACTATTTGCTAATCGTAGAAAAATTGCAGGAAGCTAATCCGGACTTGCGGATGTCATCTGATTTTATTGTCGGTTTTCCAGGGGAAACAGATGAGGACTTTCAGGCAACTTTAGATGTGGTAAACAAAGTGAAGTATATTCAGGCGTTTTCTTTCAAATACAGCCGCAGAGCCGGAACTCCGGCGGCGATTATGCCTAATCAGGTAGAAGAAAAAGTTAAAAAAGAACGTTTGAATATTTTACAGACCTTGCTGTTTTCTTATCAAGAGGCGTTTAATAAATCCTGCGTCGGCAAAGTTATGCCGGTGTTGTTTGAGCAAAAAGGTCGCCATAAAGGGCAGCTGATAGGGCGCACTCCGTATATGCAGAACTTGCATATTGAAACGGAAAGTGATAATATAAACAAAATTATAGATGTGGAAGTTACAGAAGCTACCACAAACTCTTTAAGCGGAAAGGAGATTTAACCATGGCTGAGATTTGTTTTGAACTGTTTAACAATCAACTTGTGCAACAGCTGGTGGGGGCGGCAGATTCTAATCTGCGTCTGATTGAAAAAATGCTGAATGTCGAAATTTTGAGCTTTGGCAATCAAATTACGGTTAAAGGAGCTGCCAGTGATGTGGAAAGCGCCAAAAATGCGATTGAGCTGCTTTATAATAAGGTAAGCCGCGGTGTTGAAATTGGCGAGCAGGAAGTTAAAGCTGCAGTGCGTATGAGCGGAGAATGCCATACCGAAGATGATAAGCAGAACTTAAACGATATTGTTTTGAAAACTAAAAAACGCTATATTTATCCGCGTTCGGCTACCCAAGCTAAATATATTCAGGAAATGATGAAAAACGAGCTGGTATTCGGATTGGGTCCTGCTGGTACTGGTAAAACTTATTTGGCGGTGGCGCTGGCGGTTTCTATGATGCTGGAAGGAACAATAGATAAAATCATTTTGTCGCGTCCGGCAGTGGAAGCTGGCGAAAACTTGGGCTTCTTACCTGGGGATTTGAAAGAAAAAGTGGATCCGTATCTGCGCCCGCTGTATGACGCTTTGTATGAAATGCTGCCGGCTGAGCAGGTGGATAAAAAATTGGCTCTCGGCGAAATTGAAATCGCTCCGCTGGCATTTATGCGCGGGCGTACTTTGGCTAATTCATTTGTGATTTTGGACGAGGCGCAAAATACCACGCCGATGCAAATGAAAATGTTTTTAACCCGTTTGGGTGAAAACTCCCGCATGGTTGTTAACGGCGACTTGAGTCAGGTAGACTTGCCGCGCGGCGTGATTTCCGGTTTGCGCGACGCTTTGGATACTTTGCGCAATGTTCCGAACATTTCATCAGTGACATTCAGTTCCAACGATGTGGTGCGTCATGGCTTGGTGGCTAAAATCGTTCAGGCGTATGAAGAAAAAAGCAAAAAGATGCAAGAAGAACATGATTGACAGTTTTTTAAATCTTGATGTTGAAGATAGTCGCTGGAGTTCGGCGGTTTCTCAAATAGAAAAAGTGTCGGAAGAAGTAAAAAACGCTGTGTTCGACTATGTGGCGGAACATACCGAATCTGAAGTTTTGCATGCAGGTTTACCGATTATCGTTAATGTGTGCCTGAGCAATGATGAGCGTGTGCATGCTCTCAATAAAGAGTTTCGCGGTATGGATAAGCCGACAAACGTTTTGTCTTTTGCCAATGTGGATTTTGAAGGCTTTGCGCAAGAGCGGGATTTGTATCAGGAAATTGAACTCGGTGATATCATTATTGCTTTTGAAACTATGCAGAAAGAAGCTGATATTGAAGGGATTTCACTGCATGACCATTATTGCCATTTGTTGGCGCACGGTTTGCTGCATTTGCTGGGTTTTGACCATCAAACAGATGAAGAAGCCGAATATATGGAAGGCTTTGAAATTGATATTTTGCAGTCTATGGGCATTGTGAATCCATATAAGGAAGACTAAGTGGCAAAATTAAAGGCAATATGGCAGAAAATTTGCGAAACGGCAGCGCGGAGATATAAAACCTCGGCGCTGCTGTTTGGTTTGCTGCTGGTTGCCGCTTTGCCTCCGTTTTATCATACTTGGGCGGTGTATGCTGCTTTTTGCGGCGTGTTCGCATTGAGTCAAAAACAAAGCTCCGTGAAACGTTTGTCGGCTATTGGGTATTGGTTTGGTTTCGGGTATTTTTCCGCCGGATTTTATTGGGTCGGAAACGCGCTTTTGATAGACGCGGCGAAAACCGGCTGGCTCTATCCTTTTGTATTGCTTTTGGGCGGCGGATTTTTCGGCTTGTTTACAATTTTCCCGTTTGCGGTAATGAAATTCGGCAAAACTATGTTCAGCAAAATTTTATTGCTGGCTGCCGGCTGGTTTTTAAGCACCGAATGGCTGCGCAGTGTGTTTTTAACCGGCTTTCCGTGGAATCCGCTCAGTTCGGTATTGGCTTTCAATCCCTTATGGCTGCAAACTTTGGTTTGGTGGGGAACTTACGGCTTATCAATGCTGATTGTAATTATGGCAGCGTTACCGGCGGTTTGGCTGCTGAATCCAAACAAGCGCAATATCTGGGCGCCGTTTTGTTCTTTGCTGCTGTTTTTGGGGCTATATATATACGGCGATTTTGCTTTAGTGCAATGGGGTAAATTAAACGTTGGAGAGCAAATCCAGGTGCGTTTGGTACAGCCGAGCATTCCGCAAACTATGAAATGGAGCCGAGATGCGGTAGAAAAAAATTTTGCTCAATATGTGGATTTAAGCCGCGCCGAGGGGTTGGAAAATATTGATTTTGTAATTTGGGGAGAAACCGCCTCGCCGTTTAACTTGGCTTATGATTTAGAACATCGGGTCATGGCGCAGGAAGCGGTGCCGCCCAAAGGTTATTTGCTGGCGGGAATGCTGCAGGACGGATATGAGCAAAACACTGGCGACTATTTATTATATAACTCTTTGGCGGCAATGGATTATTTTGGGCAAATTCATGGTATTTACAGTAAAAACCATTTAGTTCCGTTCGGCGAATATATCCCGCTTCGGCAGTATCTTCCAAAATGGGTGAAGCCGCTGACTAATATGGTGGGACAGTTTGCCAAAGGGGAAAAGTATCAGACCATAAAGCTGGACGGCTATGCGGAATTTGCGCCGCTGATTTGCTATGAAGTTATTTTTTCCGGTCAAATTGTACGTAAACATAATAAGCCGAAATGGGCGGTGGTGCTGACTAATGACGGCTGGTACGGTATCAGCGCCGGACCATATCAGCATTTGGTTGCCGCGCAGATGCGGGCGGTGGAAGAAGGAATTTCGATTGTCCGCAGCGCCAACAGCGGTATCAGCGCTGTAATAAATCCGTATGGAATAATCACTTCGCAAATCGGTTTGTCGGAACGTGGCTATATTGATGATACGGTTAAAATCAGTATGTCGCATGACACGCTGTTTGGAAAATACGGCAACTTAGCGCCGCTTTGCTTAGCTGGTTTGCTGGTGCTGCTGGCTGCCGTTATAAATAAATATTGGGGAATTGTAAAAAGGAATCAGGTATGAAAGAAAAAACATTAAGCCGTGTGCTATGGGTATTTATAGCCATAAATGTTATATATTTGTTTGCGTCTATTTTTATCAGCCGCCGCGCCGTCGGCGATGATTTGGAGCACATTCACGCTTCTTGGCTGGTTTGGCAGGGCTTAATTCCTTATACTGATTTTTTTGAACATCATCACCCTTTGATGTGGTATCTTTTTGCGCCGTTAACCGGACTTTTCAGCGGCAATGTTTTAGTATTTTTAGTTATTCGCTGTGTTATGGCGTTGGTTTCGCTGGCAGTGCTTTATGCGGTTTATCGTTTAGTAAAAGATTTTTGGGGCAATAAAATTGCCGCATTGATTGCCGTTAATCTGTTTTGTTTCAGCAATATTGCGCTTGATGCTATGGTGCAATTTAAGCCGGATACTTTTATGCATTTGTTCTTTTTTGTTGGATTGTATTTGTTTTTTGCGTTTTGGAAAAATAACAAACAAAAGTATTTGAATTTGGCATTTTTGAGCTGGGGCGTAGGTTTTTTGTTTTTGCAAACTATTATCTTTTTGCTTTTCCCGCTAGGCTTATGCGGAATTTATCTGCTGGTTAAAAAGCAAATCGGCTGGAAAAATATTTTAAAGGCGCTGCCTTTTGGTTTGGTGCCGCTGGTGCTGTTTGGCGTATATTTGCTGATTTGCGGCAATGCACAGCGTTATTTTGAAACAAACTGGCTGCTTAATTCGCATATTTTAGAAGATATATGGGATACGCGTATAAAGGATTTCAGCGATTTGTACGGAATACTTTGCTTTGGCGTTGCTTCGGCTATTTATTTGCTGATGAACAAGCAGAATAAGTATGTGCTGTGCCTGCTGGTGATGTATGGTGTGGAGCTGCTGCTGCGCACTACCTACATTTCGATTTGGATGTACTACTTTAAGATTTTGATTCTGTATAATGCCGTGCTGATAGCATTGGTTTGCGCCAAGTTTTATGAAGTGAAAAAATGGACGGCGTGGATTATTATGCTGTTTATGCTGCTGGGATGCGGCAAATTTTGGCTGTTTGAAGGGATTGAACCTGATGAAATTGATACATTTTCCGTACTCGGAATAGTAACGCATATTTCTCAAAACACTACTTCAGATGATGTGGTTTTGGGTATTTCAGGTATTCCTTTCGGCGTTTTCAATAAAGACGCGCACTATTATTGGTTCTCATGGAGTTATATGGGACGGCTGGACGAAAAATATTTTCACTATGCAGAACCTTTTGATATAAACAAAATCATAATCAAAACAAAACCGAAATATGTGTATTATGAGGAATTTAAAAAGAAGAAAAAAGAGAATCGTCCGCAATATGCTATTATGCCGCAGATTTTATTCTCTATGTACCGTCAGGAAGTGTATGACACTTTGTTTAGACGCCGCGATAAATAGATTTTTTATAACTTTGGTATGTATAGACTTTGGATTAAGACAAAGTTAATCTTTATTTTGCTATTTTGAAAAGATGAAATGCCTGTAAAAACGATTATCTTTAATCGAAAGGCAAAATAAGGATGAAAAAATGGCAAAAAAGAAAAATACCGGTTTTGTGACGGCGGTTAACGGCAGTGTGATTGAAGCGGAGTTTCCTAAACAGCTTCCGGCTATTTATAATGAATTGAAAATAGGTTCGCTGACAGCGGAAGTGCAGGGTTATATTGATGAAAAAACCGTGCGTGCTTTGGCTATGGGCTCTACTAAAGGAATTGCCCGCCAAACCGAAATTGTGGACGAGGGACATCAAATAGAAGTGCCGGTCGGCGGTAAAGTTTTGGGGCGTATGTTTAATATTTTCGGGCAGCCGATTGATAACGGCGAGCCGCTGCAGGCAGAAACTAAACAGCCGATTCACGCCGAGCCGATTCCTTTGGAAAATCGGCAGACCAGTTCGGAAATTTTTATTTCTGGTATTAAAGCTATAGATTTGTTGGCGCCGATGGAACGCGGCGGCAAAGCCGGATTGTTCGGCGGCGCCGGCGTGGGTAAAACCGTGCTGATTACCGAGCTGATTAACAATATGGTCGGTCGCTATGAGGGTGCAAGTATTTTTTGCGGCGTGGGCGAACGTTCCCGCGAAGGGGAGCAGCTGTATCGTGAAATGAAAGACGCCGGCGTTTTACCGAAAACCGTGATGGTGTTCGGGCAGATGAATGAGGCTCCGGGGGTGCGTTTCCGCGTGCCTTTGACCGGTTTGACCATGGCAGAATATTTCCGCGATAAAGAAAAGAAAGATGTTTTACTGCTGATTGATAATATTTTCCGTTTTGTGCAGGCGGGTTCGGAAGTTTCGGTGTTGCTGGGGCAAATTCCGTCCCGTGTTGGTTATCAGCCGTCTTTGGGAACGGATATTGCGGCGCTGGAAGAACGTATTTCTTCAACTAAAGACGCGGCAATCACTTCTATTCAGGCGGTTTATGTGCCGGCTGATGATTTTACCGACCCTTCGGCGGTGCATACGTTTGCGCATTTGTCTTCAAGCATTGTGCTTTCCCGCAGCCGTGCGGCGCAGGGTTTGTATCCGGCGGTTGATCCGCTGGCTTCATCTTCGAATATGCTGACACCGCTGATTGTGGGCGAGCGCCACTATAAAGTTGCGGTGGCGGTGCGTAAATGTTTGGCGGAATATGAAGAGCTAAAAGACATTATCGCAATGCTGGGATTTGACGAGCTGCCGGAACACGACCAGCAAACCGTGCTGACCGCGCGTAAATTGGAGCGTTTTTTGACGCAGCCGTTTTATACTACCTATCAATTTACTGGTATGGAGGGGCGTTCGGTGGATTTGCAAAAGACCATAGAAGGCTGTGAGCGTATCCTTTCGGGCGAATTTAACTATCTTTCGGAAAATGACTTTTTTATGGTTGGCGATATTGATGAAGTTATTGCCAAGACTAAAGATAAAAAAGAAGCTTATGAAAAAGCCATGGCAGAGGAGAATGCCTGATGCAGCTGACGGTTTGTTCGCCTTTGGGGACGGTTTTGCAGACAAAAGCGCTGAAAGTCACGTTTGAAACGTTGAACGGCTTTTATACACTGATGCCGAAACATGTGGATTTTGTGGCGGCGATGAAACCGAATATAGTGCGATATACCGATGAAAATAATGCTGAAAGTTATGTGGCTTGTCACCGCGGAATTGTGGTCAAAAAAGGACAGAACGTGACTATGAGCGTGCAAAATGCCGTAATCAGCAAATCGCTGGACACTCTTTCGCTGGTTATCAGAAATGATTTTAAAGAAAATGAAGAGCGCCGCAAAGAGCTTAATTTAGCAATGGCTCGTTTGGAGCTTGGCTTGGTGCGCGGGTTCGGCAAACTCAAAGGAGATGAAAATGGCTGATGATTTTGACGATACGGCAGAAAAAGAAATCCGCAACACGCTAATTAAAAAGGCTCAGCAACTTAAAAACCGCAGACAACAGCGCTGGAATGCTAATTTTGGCATGATAGCTTCGCTGGGCGGGGTGATTATTGTGCCGATTTTGCTGGGAGTTTTCTGCGGCGGTTGGCTGGACGAGCATTTTCCGGCTGATTTTTCTTGGCGTTTGAGTTTGTTGTTTTTAGGCTTTGTTTGGGGTTTGGTCAACGCTTGTTATTGGATAAAAAATGAAGAGGCGAAAATAGAAAAGAATGAGCAAAGAACAGTCGAAAGCTTAAAACAAGGAGAAAAAAATGGACGCTGATTCTTATTTGTGGCAGATGTGGCGGCAAATGGCGCTGTGGCAGATGCTGGCGGCGCCGATTTGCGGAGCGTTGGTCGGCGTGGTTTATTTTCAGAGCCTGCGCTGGAGTTTGAATCATTTAAGCGCCGTCAAGCATAAAGTGCGTTTATTTGCAAGCGTGGCTTTGATGCGTATTTTGCTGTTTTTCGGCGTGTTGGTGCTGATAGCGCAGCGCAATCCGGTGGTGGTTTTGCTATATGTTTTAGTTTTTTTCGTTACTAAAATGATAATAGTGATACACGAAAAAGGACGGATTGTTAAATTTGACGAGGAGCAAAAAAACAATGGCGCTGTTTGATTTTGACTTTTCGCGTTGGTGGGATCTTCCGCTTGCCGGACGGCAAATCGGGCTGGATAGCTATGACAAAATAATCCTGTTTAAAATCGGCGATATCGGAATAAATGTGACAATTTTCAACAGCTGGCTGGTGATTGCTTTGATAGTTTTATGCTGCCGTTTAGCCACCCGCAATCTGTCATACGAGCGTAAGGCTTCGCGGCTGCAAGTGGCGCTGGAAGCGCTGGTGCTGTGGCTGCAAAAAGAGGCAAATGAAATAAGCGGCTCAAAAACGAATCAATATTTAGGTCTAGCCATGGGGCTGTTCTGCTTTATTTTGGTCTGCAATTTGCTGACGGTTATTCCGTGGTTCCGCGCACCGACGGCGTCTATCAGCACCACTATGGCTTTGGCAGCGGTTGTATTTTTGGCAATACCGTATTTTTCGGTTAAAAACGCCGGCTTAAAGGGATATTTGAAGAAATTTATCGACCCAATACCGCTGATGCTGCCGATGAATATTTTTAGTGAGTTTTTCTCGAGCTTTGCCATGGGTCTGCGTTTGTTCGGCAATATGCTGAGCGGGGTTATGTTTGTGAGCATTTTAAGCGCTTTTATTCCGCTGATTGCTCCGCTGAGCATGCAGGGTTTGGGACTTTTAACCGGTTCAATTCAGGCATATATTTTTGCTTTGCTGGCGGTGGTTTATTCATCGAGCGTGCAGGGCGAAATTGTGCCGGAAAATAATTTATCAAATTTAGAAAAAGGAGAACAATAATGGATGCAATTTCTTTAATTGGGGCGTTTTCGGTTTTGGGTGCTTGCCTGTGTATGGGTATCGGCAGTATCGGTTCGGCTATGGGCGAAGGTCATGTGGCGGCTTCGGCGTTGCAGGCAATGGCGCAGCAGCCGGACGAGGCAAGCCGTATCCGCAGCACAATGTTTGTGGCAATTGCCATGGTGGAAACCACGGCTTTGTATGCTTTGCTGATTGCGTTTTTGGTGCTGTATGCCAATCCGTTTTGGAATTATGCAATTGCACAGGCTCAATAGTTATATTTTAGGAAAAGTTGATGAGTATTGATTTGTTTACATTTTTTGCTCAGATGTTTAATCTGCTGCTGCTGTTGTATTTGCTGCGCCGTTTTTTATATTTGCCGGTGCTGAAAGCAGTTGACGAGCGGCAGAAGTTTATTGAACGCGAGCTGAAAAAAACGGCTTCTTCACATAAAGAGGCTTTGCGCTTGGAGGCGGAATGCAAGCAGAAAATGGCGGAAATTGATGCGCAGAAACAAAATATTTTGAGTCAAACCCGTGCGGAAGCCGCTGTTTTGGCAGAAAAATTGGCAAACGAGGCAAAAGCGCAGTTTGAAACTGATAAAAGCCAATGGAAACAGCGTTTAGCCGGCGAGCAGAAAACATTTGAACTGGCTATGCAAAACTTGATTTTGGAACATTTCAACAAGCTTGCTGATGGTGCGTTGAAACAAATGGCAGATGTTTCGCTGAATGATTTGATGATAGACAAGCTCAAAGAAAAAATAAGTGCTTTGTCGGTTCGTAAAAAACAAGAGTTTGCTGCAGCTTATCAAAATAAAAAACAGCTGTTTGTCCGTTCGGCGCAAAAAATTTCGGCAGAACAAAAGCAAAAAATAAAAGATTTTCTGCGGGTGCAGTTGGAATTGCCGGAAGAAACAAAATTCAAATTTGAAGTTGATAAAAAGCTGGTTTGCGGCGTGGCTTTGCAGGCTGATGAGCAGCTGATAGACTGGAACCTAGCGGGATATATGAACGAGTTTCAAAAGAATATGCAAAATGATGTACAGCAGTTAATAAACAGGGGATAGAAAATGATTAAAACAGACAAAACATTTGCCGCCATAGAGCAGGGAATTGCTCAAACCAAAGCGGAGCTAAAAACAGAGGAAGTCAGTGTTATTCATTCTATTTCTGCCGGTACGGCGATTGTAAAAGGTTTGGCTAAGGCACAAATGGAAGAACTGCTGGAATTTCCTAACGGCGTGTGGGGAATGGTGCAGACTTTGGCAAAAGATGCGGTCGGCGTGGTGTTTTTAGACAGTCCGGATAGTTTGAAAGCAGGCGACAGAGTGCGCCGCAGCGGGCGTGTTTTGGACGTTCCGGTCGGCGAGGGATTGCTGGGCAGGGTGATAAATCCGCTGGGCAAGCCTTTAGACGGCAAAGGACCGATAGCCTACAGCGAGCGTCGGGCTTTGGAAATGGAAGCCTATCCGATTATGGATAGAGCGCCGGTGCAAACTCCATTGCAGACGGGGATTAAAGCGGTTGACGCGTTTACGCCTATCGGACGTGGACAGCGCGAGCTTATTTTAGGCGACAGGCAGACTGGTAAAACAGCCATTGCCGTTGATACGATTATAAATCAAAAGCAAACCGGCGTTATCTGCATTTATTGCGCTATCGGACAGCGTAACTCCGCAGTGGCTTCGGTTATCGCCGACTTGGAAAAATACGGCGTGATGAACCAAACAATCGTGGTGGCGGCTGCGGCAAACGATACGGCGGGTATGCAATATGCAGCTCCATATGCGGCGACATCTATCGGCGAATATTTTATGGCGCAAGGCAAAGATGTGCTGGTGGTTTATGACGATTTGACCAACCACGCCCGTGCTTATCGTGAAATGTCGCTGCTGCTGCGCCGTCCGCCTGGACGAGAAGCTTTTCCGGGGGATATATTCTACATTCATTCCCGCTTGCTGGAGCGTTCGACTCATCTGCGCGAAGAATTGGGCGGCGGTTCGCTGACTTCGCTGCCGATAGTGTCGACTGAAGCCGGAAATATATCGGCTTATATTCCGACCAATATTATTTCTATTACCGACGGACAGATTTATTTGGCGGCTAATTTGTATCAAAAAGGCATTATGCCGGCGATAGACACCGGACGTTCGGTTTCCCGCGTGGGCGGAGATGCTCAGCTGCCGGCGTATAAGACTTTGATTGGTCCGCTGAAACTGTTTTATTCGCAGTTTGAAGAGTTGGAATCGTTTACTAAATTCGGCACCCAGCTGGATAAGGAAACTAAAAAGCGTATCAACCGCGGGCGGGCTATTCGTGCTGTGCTGGAGCAAAGCCGCTTTGAGCCGCTGACAGCGCCGGAGCAGATTGCCGTGTTTATGGCGACTAACGCTGGTTTATTTGATGGTTTGGCAACTGAAGACAATAAGAAAGCGCAAAAAGCTGTGTGCGAGGTTTTGCAAACGCAATTTTCAGCAGAAGTAGCCGATATTTTAGCCCGTAAGAAGCTGTCGACTGAAACACAGGAAAAAATGCTTTCGGTTTTCAAATCAGCCTTGCAGCGTGAGGGGATAAAGTCTGATGACGATTGAAGCGTTGAAAAAGCGGATTAAGGTTACGGAGGATTTGCGGGAGATAGTCGGCACAATGAAAGCGCTGTCTTCAGTAAGTATTTTGCAGTATGAACAGGCAAATACGGCGCTGGCGCAATATCGCCGCAATCTGCAGGACGCTTTTCAGGCTTTGATTAAACAAGGTGGACTGCCGAATAATAAAATAAAAGCAGCTCCAAACCGGCAGCTGGTGATTTTAATCGGCACCGATAACGGTATGGTCGGTAAGTTTAACAAAGAGATTTTGGATAAAGCCAAGGCTGATTTAAAAAAACAAGGCGTTTCGCTTAAAAATACATTGTTTTTGACTATCGGTAAAAGAATCGGCGGCTTGGCGGCGCAAAGCAACTTAAAACTTTATGCCAAGTACGCTGTTGCAAATTCGGTGAAAATGGTGAATACCATAGCCGAAACCGTGATAATGAAAATTGATGAGGCAACGCGCAGGGAACAGATTACAAATGTTTGCGTTTGGTATCATAAGCGTAATAAAAATGAACCGGTCAGCGTGCAGAAACAGCAGATTATTCCGTTTGATTTTGCCGCTTATCAAAAGTTGAAAGAAAAGCCATGGGGAACAAATAATCTTCCGTTGATACCGATTGAACGCAAGCAGATGTTTGCCGCCCTGCTGAATGAATATTTAACTATTGCTTTGGCAAGTCAGCTTAATTATTCGCTGGCGGCGGAGCATTATACGCGTATGACCAATATGCAAAACGCTGAAAAAAATATTGATGAAAGCTTGGAACAGATGAATTTGGAATATCAGCAGGAGCGGCAGGAAAATATTACCGATGAGCTGATAGATGTTATTTCCGGCGCCGAAGCAGTTAAATAGAAAAATATCAAAGGGCGGAGAAAATAAGTGAATTATTATACTTAGCATTTTGATAGTGGTGCTCATTTCTTATCCTTTCAGCTCTGTTGAGCGGTTGGGAAAAGCCAAGTAGTTGCAGCACAAGGCTTTTTATTTATATCTAAGCTAAACTAAAAAAGTTAAACTAAAAATATCTGCACGTTTTAGGTATTTTAAGAGAGCGGCGAAAACTAGTAAAAAAAGCCTCCGAAAAGGGAGGCTTTTGGTTCTTAGGTTAGTTATTGTTAGAAAGAGGCGGAATGTTGATTTGGGCAATATACCCTGGGCGAATCCGCTTGCTGCTGTAGTGCATATTTCCGGTTTCTATCAAGTAGCGTTCACGGCGCGTCCATTGTGCAGCAGTTGCAAAAAAGTCTTTGCCGGTTACTTCTTGGTTGCGCGGGTTCATAATATAGAGCACGCAGCCTTGGTGAGGCTCAACTAAGCCGCAGCGGCTGCGTCCTACCGGCACATCAGAGTTTACGACAACGCCGTCAAGACCTTTTTTAGCCGTTTCTTGGGTGGAAAACAGTGTAGAGCCTAAAACAACACCGAAAAGCGCTGCCAATACCAGCATTAGCAGGACAGTTTTGTTTTTCAAAAAATATGTTACGGTTTCCGGCTCTTGCGGCATTAACTCTTCATCTGTGATAAAATGAATATTCTCGGCATCGCCGTTGTCATCGTAATAATTTTCGGCGGTTTCGCTTTGCAGGCTATTTTGCGGTACAGAAATTTTTTCGGGAACTCCATAGGTTGCCGGCTGATTTTCAGGTGCGCGCGGACGTTTGATTTTTCTGATTTTTCGAGGCGCATTTTTAAACTGATTTTCTTCCATTTTTCTCTCCGTTAAATTCTGTTTTTCAAGGTTTCGTTAGTTTTTAGCGTGCGGACAAGGCGCGGAACCATAAAGATGATGGTTTCAGACTTAGGGCTTTGAATGCCGAATAGTTCATTTGGCAAGCCAATAATTAAGAAGTTCTCGCCAAGCTTGCTGCGGATTTTAAATTGCGTAACCTGACCTTCGGTTTCTTCTAAGGTAATATCCGAAAAGATTTCATTTTTCTTTTCGACTGAAGCTTTAGCCAAAACCGACATACCGTAAGCGTTGCTTTCCGGTTTGCTGCATTTGCCTATATCAAAGCGCGAAAGCCATAAGTTTGGCACAATAAATTTACCTTCGGAAACTATTTCAATTTGAGCTTGGTTGCCTAAGAACTGCTGCAGTTTTTCTATTGAAATGTCGTTTGTGGTGGTTAATACGCGACCAATAACGCCGGTTTGCGCTGTGGTGATGGAGCCAAAGTCAAAGGCGTTCAGCAAATCTTTCCATTCAATATCTTGCTGAATATACGGGTAAAGACGGAATACGCTGACGTCATAAGCTATCAGGGTAGGGCTGTTTTCAAATGATTTTATCAGCTCCTGAATTTTGTTGCGGGTTTCAATGTCGGCGTCAAATGTAATGGAATAATCCGCCCAGTTGGTTACAATATTGGTTATTCCGGCACCGCGGATAACGTCAAGCAAGCCTAAAATAATTGGGCGAGACGGCGGCGTATATAGCGTCATATTAATGCGGCGGCTTAAAGTTAAAATTTTATCTTTGGCGTTGTAGGTGGTGTAAATGTCCGCCGAATCGGCAATCATTTTAACCACTTCCGAAAATTCGCCTTTTAAATCTTCGGCAGAAATGCTGGTATATGGACCATCGGCAGAAGAAACGCGTATGCCTGCTTCTTTGGTGAGTTTTACCAATGCTTGCTCTGCCGGCATCATATCAAAAGTGTAGCCGGTTACTTCAAAGCGCGGCAGCGGGTCGTTGCGACCGTTTCGCTCAAGTTTGAAAGCGGAGTTTATATATGGCAAAGTCAGCACCATCTGCTGGGTTTTCCAGTTCACATTGCAGCGCAGCGGAGTTTCCAAATCCAAAGCATTGGCTCCTTCCGGAGTACGTACAATCGCCGGTTCTTCAGGGTCTTTAAACACAATCTCTTCTTTGGAAAACTTCATAATGTTTATATCTGAAGTTGGCTGATTTACGGTTTCTGCTGGAACTTGCGCGCTTATGGCAGCGGTGTTGTCTTCGCCAAAATCAATATCATCGCGGGCAATGCAGGCTGAAAGTCCGGATAAAAGCGCGGACAATCCTAAAACTAAACTGAAAGTGTTAAAGTGTTTTTTCATTTTATGGTGTTCCTATTGCTGCTGATTATCGTCATCGGTGTTATCAGAATGTTGGCTGATGTTGTTTTCTGCCATAAGTTTGTTCATTAAATCATCTATATTCATACCGGCACCAGAGGTTGGATCAACCGATTTATCAAAATTACTCATAACTTCATTCATTTTTTGCACTTCGTTAGGGTCGGAGCGCAGCATTTCCGGCGATTGGTTGCTGGTCAGCTCTTCTTGATAAATAGAGAGATTTTTACGCAGAGCTTCAACACCGCCGGCGATTTTCTTTTCTATATATGGATAGAGTTCTTTATGTTCTAGAATATAGTTGCCGGTTTCACAAATTTCTTCTAAAACATCAAGCACATAAGGATAAAATTTATATTCTTCAAGCGCAATATTGCCGCTGCGGATACAACGCGCCGCAATGCGGGAAATCGTGCGGTCGTAATAATCTATCAGAACAATGTAGTTGTCCACATACCAGAGAGATTCCTTGGTAATTGGTGCGAGATTTTCTTCTGCCATATTTTTAATCCTCTCAAATTTGTTCCTATTTTACTAGCGCTCTGTTGGTTTGTAAATACCTTTTTATTGTTAATTTTGCGGTATAGGATTGCCGTTTTCATCGACATATTCCCAATCGCCGTCATCACCAGAAACCGGATTACCGTTTTCGTCGACATATTCCCAATCGCCGTCATCGCCGGAAATTGGATTGCCGTTCTCATCGACATATTCCCAATCGCCGTCATCGCCGGAAACCGGATTGCCGTTTTCGTCAACATATTCCCAATCGCCGTCATCGCCGGAAACCGGATTGCCGTTTTCATCGACATATTCCCAATCGCCGTCGTCTGCCGTAGAATTGTTTTCTTTTGCGGAGGCAGATTGAGTTTGCTGTGCATTCGCTGCCGGAGCTTGCGGTTTCGGCAATTCATCGTCACCGCCCAAAGATATAGGCTTTATATTGTCCAAGGAAATATCATCATCTGAGCTTAGCGCATTTTTGATTTTCAGCAAAGCATCTTCGTACGAATGCAGCTGTGACTTTTTATACTCAGGGTTTTGCGGTTCAGGTTCTTTCGGCAAATTTGCAGCAGGCTTGCTGACAGGCGGTGCTTTTGCTTCAACAGGTTTTGCTGGTTCAGATTTTTGAACTGCAGCCGGTGCGGTGAAAGAATCAGCAGAGAAAATATCCGGTTCAGAAGGATTGTCATCTTCGGAAGGAATGGCTGCCAATATATCTTCTATACTAAGGTTTTCATCTTTGGGAGCCGGCTTCGGTTGCTCTTTAACCGGTTCAGGCTTTGGCGCAGGTTTAGGCTGCTCTTTAACCGGTTCAGATTTTGGAGCAGGTTTCGGCTGTTCCTTAACAGGTTCAGATTTTGGAGCAGGTTTCGGCTGCTCTTTAATCGGTTCAGGCTTTGGCGCAGGTTTCGGCTGCTCTTTAACCGGTTCAGGTTTAGGAGCAGGTTTTGGCTGCTCTTTAACAGGTTCATCTTTGGGAGCAGGCTTTGGCTGCTCTTTAACTGGTTCAGGTTTAGTAGCAGGTTTCGGTTGCTCTTTAATCGGTTCCAGCTTTGGCGCAGGTTTCGGCTGCTCTTTAACAGGTTCAGGTTTAGGAGCAGGTTTCGGTTGTTCCTTAACTGGTTCAGGTTTAGGAGCAGGTTTCGGCTGTTCTTTAACCAGTTCAGGTTTGGGAGCAGGTTTCGGCTGCTGAACAGGGGCAATTGGTTGTTTTTCTTTGTCTTTAAGATTAGCAGTTAAAGGCTCGTTATTTTTATGCTCATTTGCCGAATTGTCTTTTTTAGAGTCTTTTTCATCAATTTTTTTGTTTGGCTGCTGGTCGTTTTTATTCTGATTTTTCAGGTCGTTAATTTTGTTTAAGCTTTTATTTATGCGGCTAAGCAAAGTGTCAGAAGAGTTTTTTGCCTCGTTGCTGAAATTTTGAGTTAACTTATCGGTTCAGTTTTTTTTGCGTTGTTATTTTCATTCTTTTTCGGCTGCTGAGCATTAGAAGTATTTTGTTTAGAAACAACTGCACTGCCGCCGGTTTGGTCTTCTACATCAACGTCTTGCGAAACCACGACTTTTACGGTAGAGCGCGGTGCGGACTGCGTCAAGGTCTGCGCTAATTCCTGCTGTGATTGGGTGATTGCCTGCACAAGCATTTTACCGAAAGATTTTATGGCTTCAAGCTGCTGCGAGTTGTTTTGACGCAATGCTTCGGCAAGAGCCGTTGCTGGTATTCCGTAATTTAATGCCGCGGCAAGTCCATCGCTGTTTTCTGACGGGGAGATGCCGTTCAGAATATTTTTATTCAAAGCAGCGATAATTTGCATCATATCTTCATGGCGGCGGGCATCATTTTGCATAAGCGTTTGATTTATGCTACTAAAGTAGGAAGTATCCATATTGATGTTGTTAACAGTGGTCGAAGAATTGTTTTGCTGCTGGGCTGTCATTCCTGCAGGCTGCACCGGCGCCGCAGAAAAGGTTTGCTGCTGTGTCGCTGCTGTGGTATTAACCTGACCGGCAAGACGGTTGGTTAAAGTTTGCATACTGGCAGCATAGGCATTGAACGATTTGTTCAGCAAAATAGCCAAGTCGGTCATATTGTTATTAGACGCAGCATTGCTGCTTTGCAGCGCCGCCGCCAAAGAATTTGCTAAACTTTCGGCAAAATCAGCACCTAAAGTAAGTTCGCCGCCGTTTCCGGAGTGTTGTTTCAGGCTGTCGATTGATTTTTTTTCTTCTTCGATGTTTTGAGCGATTAGTTCACTGGTGCCGCCGGAATTTTTACCTTGTTTTTCTTCGACTTCTTTAACGTGTTCCAAAAAAACGCGTCCGCCCGGCAGTGTTGCCAGCAATTCTTTGGTTTTTTCCGAGATATTAAGCAGAGACTCGTCAAATTCATCTTTTTTTGCCTGATTGAAAATATGAATTTGGTGGAAAATATTTAAATAACGCTGGGCAACCAGAATCGGGTCTTCCTCTTCCTGATTGCTGGAATATTCTACATCATCATCAATTAAGTCTTCTGCCACCTGTTATGCCTCACTCCATAAAAAACAACTTATTCTTTTTCAATATATAAGCAAGAGAGTAAATTTCTTGTTAAAATATAGGCGGTAAGAGCGAAAAATTATAGTCCAATAAGCACTACTTTGTGGATTTTTGCAATATTGCTGATAGTAAACAGTATTTTTTCTTCGGGATTGCTGCGCAAACCATATAATTGTCCGCGTTCGTCCGTATAGAGCCGGACCAGTTTGGCTTCAGCTCTGTTGAAAAAATAGAGCGCTAAATCACCCGAGCCGATAAGCTCGGATTTGTCAATATAAAGTATGGCTTTGTCAGATAAATCCAGCCCAACGCAATTAGTGTTAAGTTTAACGGCATAAACCGAATGTTTGTTTTGCAAGGCAATGGGGCAGGATACCAATCTAAGGATTGTGGATTTGCTGATAAGCAGGCTGCCGTCAGCCGAGGTTGAACCAAAAAGCGGAATTGTGCTGATGGTATGCGTCAGGTCGGAATTTGTTGCCAGATTTGCGCTTTTGAGTGCGTCAACCAAAGAGTTTGCCAACTTTTCAGCAAATTCATTGCCAATAGCCAGCTCGCCGACGGTTACGTTTATGTTGTGTTTTTTGTGATGCGTTTCTGCTGATTTTTTTTCTTCTTCAATGTTTTTAGTAATCAGATTAAGCGTTTCGTCCGAAACTTCTTCATCATCTTCAAGTTCTTTTATATGTTCCAGCAGAACTTTTCCGCCCGGCATATTGACCAGCAGCTTTTTAATTTTGTCATTCATCTGCAAAAGGGATTGGTCAAATTCAGCTCTTTTTTCGGCGTTGAAAATGTGAATTTGATGAAAAATATTTAGATAGCGCTGAGCATCAAGAATCGGATATTCTTCATCTTTTTCGCTGGCAACATCATTTTCTCTTATTACGTCTGACACTATAAAACCTGTTTAAAAAAATTTACTCCCGCTTTATAAAAACGAGAGAGTAAATTCTTTATTAAAATATAACAAATATTCAAAAAAATTATAAGTTGATAGCCACAACCTTATGAATTTTTGTTAAATCGCTGTTGCTGAAATTTGTTCGTTCATCAGGATTCCAACGCAAGCCGTAAAGCTGACCGTTTTCATCTTCGCGGACGCTGATTAGCATAGCTTCGGTTTCGCTGATGTAATATAAGGCAATGTCGCCAGCGCTGACAACTTCTGTTTTATCTATAAACAAAATAGCGCGGCTTGGCAAAAGCGAACCCAAACGGCGGGTGCACAAATTTACGGCATAAGCTTCCGGTTTGTTTTGCAGCTGCACCGGACAAGCAACTTCTTTTACGGCGTTGGCGCGGTCAATGACAATATTGCCTTCGGCGTTGCTGGTGCCAAAAACAGGCAGCATAGCCGTTTCATCGTCATTGGCGGTTTGCGCAGCAACATTAGAATATCTAGAGTTGTTCAAAAGTTTATAGCGTGTTTCATTGTGTTCGATAATATCTTCTAAAACGCCTTCATTTTCCAGCTTTTTGATTTCGGCTTTCAATTTGTCGAGAGGCATAGAAAAAGCTTTGGCGATATTTTGATATTCTTTGTCAGAAACTTCTCTTTGTCCCATTTCTATACGGTGATAAACCGACAGAGTCATATCGGCGCTTTCGGCAACTTCAATTAAAGTCAAGCCTTTGTCGGTGCGAATGTGGCGCAAACCTGCGCCCAAAGTTTTCAAACCGGCATTTTGGTTGATTTTGCAGCGTCTTTCCTGTTCGCGTTTCCAAGCTTGGACAACATCTTGCTGCGAATTTTGCTCATTAACGTATAAATCTTGCAGCGAACAGTCAATAAGTTCGGCAACCTGAATCAGCTGTTCTTGATTGAGACGGCGGTAACCTTTTTCAATTTTAGAAATCGCCGACAAGCTGACTCCCAAATGATCAGCCAATTCCTGCATAGACATACCGCGCAATCTTCTGTGCATTCTGATTTGATTAGGGAAAATAATTTCTTCCATATCATCTTTCTCCATAAATAATAGCTATTGCTCATAATATGGTTAAGTTTGAAAAAAGCAAGACAAAAAAAATAGTTATGTACAGTCACTTTTGGAAAAACAAAGTTAAACACCTTGTTCTGGCTGGTCTCGGTAACACAAAAACACTTCGGCAAATGTCTAAATTTTTGTAAAATTTTTAGCGATATTTGCCGAAACTATTTAGAAGCTATGCCTTTAACATCTTTACCTGCTAACATATCTTTCAGTTCTTCAGCCGTAAGTACGGTCTTGCGCAAACCATTCTTCAGTTTTTCATCTTGCAGCTGGTCAAGGTGTTCTTGGAACTCTTGAGAGTTAAAGCCTGCCATGGCTTTTTGCGCGTCCACACCATAGCCCCAAGCGCCGTTTTCATCTAAAGGCTGAGAAATTCGGCTGCGGCTGTGGACTTCATCGGTAAAGCTGTATTTTACGGTTTTAATAAAAGTTCCATCAGCCTGTTTAGCAAAAGATGTGGTTTTGTTTTGCATGCCGTTGCTCTTTTGCAGGGTGATGCTGCCGTTGCTGCTAGTGGTTTTGTTTTCTATAATCATTTGACCGTTGACCCTAGAGGCGCGTATTTCTTGCTTGCTGCCGTCATTGTTGACTTGATGAATAGTAACGCTGCCGTCCTTATTCATTGTAACTTTACGGTCTTTGAAACGGCTGTCGAGGTTTTGACCGCGCGCTTTTATGTGCATTGCCGTCATTGCCGCCATAGCGTCGGTTTTATTTTCGGCGCTGACGCCGTTCATAATTTGATTATAGGCGTGCATATTGGTTGAACCGTCTTTGTTAATTAAGTATTTTGAGCTTACGTTTTTGAACTGCACATCGCTGCCGATTACTTTGCCATTGGCGTCAACCATGGTGCGCTTGCTCATGAAGGCGTCATTGGTGGTTTGCACGCTGCCTTTGTGGCTTTCAGTTACCATATCCGTATCTTTAGCGCGCTTATATTTAAGTATATTACCGTTTGGGTCGGTAACTAAAACGCTGCTGCCGTCTTTTGAGGTATATTTAACGGTGCCGTCTTCCTGAACGGATTTGGTCATTTGCTCATATTGGGCAAACGCGCTTTTGCCGCTGGTTCTGACAGCAAATGTAGTTTCGCCGTTAGCGTCGGTCATTGGCTTAAAGGCTTTATCGGCAACAGTTTTTTGATGCGTTTCTTTGGTTTGCGTCCACACGCCGTTAGCGTCTTTGGTAACGGTGCGGGTTTGCGTAAACCCTGGGATACCTTTGAAACGAGCCTGATAGCCGACCACATTGCCATCGGCGTCGCGGAGTTTGCGTCCGCCGAGAGCAACTAAAGCCATGCCTTTCAGCTGGTTCTTTTTGCTGCGAACCCAGTTGCCGGCAAGCGAGTTTGTGGCTTCACCAACAGATTGCGCGCCTCTTTTAGCCATGTGACCAGCGCCTTTGGCTATCGGCTTAGCGGCTGAAGCGACCGCACCACCGACCATACGCCCGATGCCTTGGCGACCAAAGTCGGCTCCGGTTGCAAATTTGCTTGCCATAGACGGAACTTCATCAATAAAGCATACAAACAAGAAGACAAAGGCAAAGATTTTGAAAAATCCGACACCCCACCACGCAAGCCCGTTTGCTTTGGCGGTGATTAGCAATACGGGGTCAAAAGTGGAAAGCGATTCATCGGTCAGACCTATCCATTCTTTGAACATAGAGGTTAAAATAAACATCAATACGGCTAAGAATATCAGGTTGAACATGGCGTTCATAAAGAAGTTCCAGATAATGCCAAGGTATTTAGCCGTTGATTTAAAGGCAAAAGCGGCTATAGAACATGGAATCATCGCCGCGGCAATGCACAGCTGCAAAATGCAGTCTATCAGGCACCATGGAAAGGCAAAGAGCAAAAAGACGCCGACCAGCCATAATCCCATGCCGGACAAGAAGTAGCCTAGGTGCGGGATAACGCCGTCCCATAAAGCCTTGTCATGAAAAGCGTAGCAGGTGGAATAGTTGCCGAGTGCCAAGAGAACGCCGACGCTGTCTTCCAAATTTTTGATGGTGCAGATAATGGATTGTCCAAGGTTGCGAGGCAAGCCGCCTTGAGAAGTTTCCTGCATGCCCTTGTCGGTGTCATAGCCGACGATACCACCCATATAGTCGGCGGAACTGTCGCAGTTGGAGTTAGGGTTGAGCATGTTGGCAAAGGTTAAGCCAGTTTGCATTACAGGGGTTAAAGTTATGTCCATTACCTGATAAAGCGCGCCGGATAAAATATATACAACAATGGCGACGCGGGCGCCCTGCAGGAATATGCCTTTCAGCAAATCCCCAGGGGAGGCGCCTTGGAAAGAGGAAATTTGTTTCAAAACATAAATGGCAAGCCAAATTAAAAAGCCGATAAGCACAAGATTCTTGCTGGGAACCGCTAATTTGCTGATAGCAGTTTGCGCAAGGTTGCTGGCGGCGTTGAAAATGGTTTTGAAAATACCGCAGGTGGTGCAGGTTTGCTTATCCAAATAATCGGAAAGTATGCAAGAAGACTCGCCGCTGCCGTCAACAAATTCTTCACCGTTCGGAGCGCCTGCTCCAACAGGCATACTGGCATCGTCAACCTCGCTGCCGGAAGCCGAATTGCCGTCACTGAAGCTTTGCATGCCGCCCAAACAAGACTTTGTGCTGGTAGGACAGCCGCCGCAAAGGGCTTGCAGGTTACCGCAAGACGCTTGCATGGTTTGACTGCCGCCCACATAAGTTGAACTTGCAGACATAGCGCTGTTAACAACTTCAAAGTGCAGGTGGATTGCATAGTAATGAGAACAATTTTTAGCTTGAAGAGGGTTATCGCAGACCGGACCGGAGCGGCTGGAAGCGTTAGAACCGCCGACAATACCAATCGCTTGGTCTTTTTTTACTTCGCCGCTACATTTTGTTTGTTTGAATAAATGGCGGTAAATGGTGGAATAATATTGTCCGTTTTTGCTGGCGCCGTCACAGTGTTTGGTGTGGCGGATAACGGTGGTACGTCCGCCGCCAGTGGATATGGAACAGCCCATAACAACGCCGTCAGCTGCAGCATAGGCAAGCACGTTAGTTTTTTTGCCAGTGCCCAAATCGCTGCCGTAGTGGTTTCGAGTGGAGGAGCGGGCGCCTTCGCGGTTGTATGAGCCAACACTGCTGACCGGAACGGAGTTAAAACACCCGCCGCTGGTTTTGTCGGCAACACATTTTGCTTTAACTTGTTGAGAAGCGCTGCCGACTAAGGAACCGCTTGAAGTTTTGTTTGGCGAGCAGCCGCCCTGCGATTCACTGTTGGTGGCGGCGCTGCATTTAGGAGTAACGCCGTTGCAGCTGGAAAAAGCCGGAGCAGCAGACAAAGCAAAGCAGCCTGCACTTAAACAAAGTATCAGCAGTTTTGTTGAAAGTTTTTGTAAAAATGTTTGCCGCTTTCTCATTTATTCCTCTTTTTCTGCCATTAGTTAGAACTGTTGTTTCTTTCTTGCTCGCTTTGATATTCTGCATCTAGCTGGCGTTGATATTCGCTGTCGTCAGAGCTGCGGTTGTTTTTCTGTTTTTGGCGTTCTCTATAGTAGTGCTGTGGTTTCTTTTGCATGCTCTTGCCAAGGCTTTGCAGAAAACCTCCGGCTATGCCCATTCCGGCGTTGGCAGCCTCGTTAGCATTGCCGCGGATACTGCGGATAACCACTTGACCGCTCTTTTTCAAAACCAGCGAACCTTTATCCTTTAGAGTTTCCGCATTTTTCCAATCTTGAGAGCCTTGCCGCGCCAGCTGTTTAAGGGTTCTGTAGGCTTGCTGCGGGTGGTGTACAGCCTTAAACGCGTTGCCGATTGTCAAGCTGTGACCGGTAGGGCGGGAGTAGTTTTTGAATTGCTGCCATTTGGTTTGCGGTAATTCTGCAGATTGAGTATTTTCAGACTGTGCTCCTCTGGTGTTGGAATTTTCAGAGCTGGTTGCTCCGTTGTCTGTAGTTTGCGGAGAGCCACTATCTGTTGTTTGCGGAGTTTCGCTGCTATCAGCTGTCGGCTGACCGCTGTTATCCGAATCGTTATTTATAGGGGTATCCGGCGTATCGTTAGTGTTATCAGGTGTATCGTTATTATCGGCAGCGTCGTCGGCATTGCTTGCCGGAGACGGGTTCGCTCCGCCGGAAGGCGAAGGTTGCGGATTGGTTCCGCCTTGCGCAGGAGCAGCAGCACCGCCAAATTTTTTGTTAGCCAATTTGTTTCCCAGTTTTTCTATGCCTTTACCGCCTTGATTTAAGGCAATATCTCTAGCAACACGCGCAGTAGGATTTACAATGCTTTGCTTTATTTTGCCGACGGCTTGAGTGCCGAGGTGGTGCATAGCGGTGTCGGCAGAGCCAAGCGCGCCGTCGCCAAAGAAAGTTGAAAGATAATTTTGAATGCTGGACGATAAGATTTTGAAACCAAAAATCAACGCGAACAGAATGATTAGAATGTTAACCGAGCTTAAATCGTAGGATTCACTGAATTTTTCCATGCTGTCCGCATAGTCTTTAGAGTTAAGAGTTTGCCAAGTTGCGAAGGTGTTTGCCAAACCGTCGCCTAAACCATTATCTGCCGCACCCATAATCATCCAAAATTCAGCATCTTTTACCATGCCAAGGCTGGCGTCAACTAATTTTACCGCATAGGCAGTACCGATTGAAACAAAGGCAAACAGCATAGCATTATAGATGACAATAGCAATGTTTTCGGACAATTTGCTTTGGGTTGGCGGAAACGGCCAAAGCGAAATAGACAGCGGTAAAAGCAAAGTAGCAAAACCAAGCTTGAAAGAAATGTCTATAAAATACATACCAATTGACATGCACATAAAGAAGCCGGTGAGGTAAATTAAGAGACCGGAAATAAAGTAGTTAAGCAGCGGTACAACTACCGTGCAGCTGACTAATGATTTGATTGCGGCGGAAAGACCAGCCCCGCCGTCCAAACAGATAAACGAAACTTTGGTTGAAAAGCACATCAAAGCGTGTCCGCGGGCAAACAGCACGCTAAGAGACTGATAAATCAGCGCCATCATATCTTTTAGGTCTATTAAAATATCTTCGGCAAACAGGCGGTGTTTCATTATTTCATTGTTGACAATTTGCCCGTTTTTCTCCGCAGCGCCTTTGCACTCAGGCGGTAAAACATACTCATTTTCCGGATCGTTGGCTAAATCATAGTTGCTGGAGCCGCCAGTTCCGCCTCCGCTAAGAGTGCCGTTCCAGCTGCTGCCGCCTCCGCCGCCAGCAAGGGAAGTGCCGCTATGCCAGGTTTTAAGCGCGCTTAAACCAACACCGTAGACAATTTTATGGTTTCCGACAACTTTATAGTTTCTGCCTCTTGCCCAAGCCGGAGCTTTACCTTTTTTATCCATCCAGGTTGCATAATAAAAAGTGGCGCCGTTGGTAACATCTTTCAGGCTTCCGGCAATGGCTTGCCGCGCTATTTCCAAGCATTTGTTCCAAGCCCGAGCATTAGCGCTGTTTAGTTTGCTTGCCCAGCTTTCTATGTTTTGAACAGTCCAGTTTCTTTTATCATTCCAAAATGAAAATTGGTATCTTGCCAAGCAGACGTCAGATAGTTTTACCGTTTGTCCGCCTTTAGCGTGAGCCTGATAATAGTTGCGGCGGTTCATAATCACGCTGGCAACGGTTTGCATGCCGGTGACACCTTCGCCGCCAGCTTCGCCGAACAAGGTGGCGGTTAAATACGCTTCTTCATAGGACAAAGTAAAAGCAGTGCTTGTGCAAAGCAGCAAACTTGCGATGGTTATAAGTATGTATTTCTTAAACTTTTTCATGATAACCGCCTTTTTAACCACTTACCGCTCCGTTTTGCGCCAACATTTCCGTTAAAATTGATTTGCCAATTCCGGTACCGGTTGAAACAATCGGGTTCAAAATGTAGTTGGTGATAAAATCTGTGCCCATTTCCAGCGCGTAATAGGCAAACGCACACTTAAATCCCATCATAAAAATTTCTTGCAGCATTTTTCCGGGGGTTATTCCGCCCATGGAACTAAGTTGCTGCAAAAGAAAAATTCCCAGCCAAATTAAAAAGCCCCATTTGAGAATGATCTTGCCTAAACTCTGCGTGGTGGGAATTGAACTTTCTGCTGCCTGCAAAAAAGCATCGGTCATCAAAGTAACAATGCGGCAATACCAGCAGTTTTGCGCATCTTTGGCATTATACATCGAATCCATGGCTGCTTTGGTGCAAGTTCCCGCAACTTCTTTATTGTCGGCAGTTTTTTCTACATCATCGGCATAGCTTAAACTTGCGCCGGCAAAGCTGAAGCACAGCGTAAAAATAAGCAAATATAAAAAACTTTTAGAGAGACTAACTATCTTTTTCATTGCGGTTTATCCCCCTTAACTTATCCATTTTTTGCTGAACAGCTTTGATTTTTGCTGTTGCTTTTTGTACCTTGGCGCGGGCTTTACGCAAAGATTCCACATGGTCTATGACGGAAGTGGCAATTTTGCCTGCGCCGCCGGAAACAATGTGAAATCCCCATTTTGCCGCCATAGCAACTAGCTGCTGAATTTTGCGCTGCATGCCGGCTTTGCCGCCGCCTCCGGTGATTTTGTTGGAAAGCTCCACAGACATACCGGTTGCCTTGACAATTAAAAAGCCCATAAAGATAAGCGCCATGGCGGTGGTGCCGAAATTTTCATATTTGCTTTGTTCCGCCAGTCCGATACCGTCCTGCGTCAATAATTTCTGCATGGCGAGAATGGTCATGGAAACAATGATGCCCAAACAAAACATAATAGCCGAAGAATTGAGAATTATTTTGAAACCGGTCACGCTCCATTTGCGGATTTGTTCAAACGGATATGCCATTATCAGGAACGGCAAAATAATCATTATCATATTCAAACGGAAAATACTGTCGGCTAAATAGAGCACAAAACAGAGCTTGGCAATGGTGAACCAAACAATTAAGAAACAGCCGCAGATAAAACTGGTCAGGCTGACAATCTTCATTAAGCGTATGGCAATGTCATAGCCGATAGAAAGTCTAGCGCTGACGGCGCATGCCATGCAGCTCAGCATATTAAGCGGTTCTTCCGGAAAAGATTTTGCCGAAAAGTCCGTCATGCTTTTAGGGTTGAACTTGCAGCCGCTTTGTCCCCAGTTGGCGTTGCCGTAATCTTCGCACATAATTCCTTCTGCTTTATCATCGCTGAATGTTGATGTCAAAGCAACGAACTTTACTTGTGCATCGGGGTCTTTTGCCAGCCTTTGCATAATTTCGGACGTAAACTCTAAAATGGTGATGTATATAGGAAATATAAAGTTATTTATCACGTAGTAAATTTGCTCGGTAGAAGAGGCTAAAATACCGCAAAACGCACATAAAAAGGCTTTGCGGACAATCTTGGTCCAAAATTCGCCCAAAGATTCGGGAGTAGGCGTGCTGATGTGGCGCAGAATTTGATACGCCATCCAAATAGTGAAACCCAGCAAAACAATATTGAGCAGATTTTCTTTAGTCAGGTTGCTGTAAACATTCAGGGTTTGAGTGCCGATATTTTTGTAAAAAAGTTTCAGAAAGCCGGTTTGCCAGCAAGTGCTCTGCATTTCTGCCGCTTTGCGTTGATCTTCCTGTCCAACACCGTTTCCGCCTTCTTCGGTGCTGCAGGCTGTCAGCAAAAACAGCAGGGAAAAGGCAATAAACAATACCTTTAAGATATTATGCAGCTTTGGTGCTTTCATATTTATAGTCCTTTTCCGTTATACCTTACTTTACCACTATATCATAATTTTTATGCAAAATGTGTTACAATATGATTAAGATTTGCATTTTTACCCGCTGTTCCGCCAATTAAGAAATCGGTTTATCCTTATTTTCTTCCGGCTGTTCGGTATTTTCTACCTTTGGAGTTTCTGCGTCTTTGTCGGACGGCGAAGCTGGCGTTGGCTTAGGAGTTGTATCTTTGCCGTCAGACTTAGTCTGTTGTGGCGGCATACCGCGCTGTGCTTTCGGCTGGAATCGACCTAAACCAATGGCTTTGCCGCCTTTAGAAGCTGCAGCTAGCGCTGCTCCGGAAATGGCATTGCCGGCTTTGTTGGCTAAATTTGTAATACCGGTTTTGTCCGCAGCATATCCGGCAGCCGAAGAAACAACTTTGCCGCCGATTTTGGCTGCACCTTTGCCGATAGAAGTTGCGGCAGACGCAGCAGCTCCGCCGATTTTGGCAGCAATGCTAGAGCCGGAGCCGGAAGCGAATTTATTGGCAGTGCTGTTGATAATGCCTATCATTTTGAAGGCAAAAATACAGCAGGCGATTAAAATCAAAGTTTCCATACCGTCAAGACTGGCGATTTCATTAACCTTATCCAAATCATTTTCATTCAAAGCATTTAGCAATGTAGATAAATCGCCTTTTTTGCCGCCGGCTGAATAACCGATTATTTCCATGCCCACAACCAGCATAACACCGGCAAGCGCAAAGTTGAAAAATGTGTTCATCAGCATGCTCATGCCCTTGTTGGCATATCTAGTCGTCAGCTTAAACGGCCAGCAGGCAATCAAAACCGGCACAAAGGCGCATAAAATACCCAGCTGAACCGTGCAGTCTATCAGATAAAAACCGATAACCATCCAAATTCCCAAGCCGAAAATATAAACGACTAGTCCGTTTGCCCATATACCAAAATCAGGAATAAGGTCTTTTTTCCAGCCATAGCAAATAAGCGCGCGTCCCACAGAAGGCATGGTAGAAGCAGATTGGCTGAAACAATCGGCTGTGTTATAAATGCTGCCCAGCAGCGAGGCGTCCATTTCGCCGCCCGGCGCCATTGAAAACATTGAAACTTTATCTATGCAGCTTTTTGCCCCTGGGTTACCGATTGAAAGCAGCGCCAGTCCCATATCTAAGCCACCTTTGACTATCGGCGAAATTACATAATTGTAAATGTCGGCAGAGTTGCTTAGCAAATAATAAGCGATGGCGACTCTAAGCCCCAATCCGATAATTGCTTTTAAATAGGCGCCGGTGTTGGCTCCGGATGGAGTGAAAATAGTTCTGAGCGTTTGTAAGGCAAGATATACCAAGAAAAAAGTCAGAACAATCGGCTGCAGGGCAGAGGCAAGAGCTTTCCAAGCAATGGAGGCAAGAGAGGCGTCCGCACTCAAAACTGTTTGAAAAATCGGGCAAAGCGGACAGCTGGCGTAATCGCTTAAATAGCTGGAAAACGGCTTGCAGCCTTCTACTTGGTCTTTGAGCTCTTTTGTTTTGTTGGAATAGCTGACACATTCGGCGTTTTGCCCGTTGTCATCGCAAACACAGGATAAATTTGCATCGGGGTCTTGACGGATCACGCCTAAAACATTTTCTGCTTTAGCCCGCTGATTGATAAATTTTTCCAGCAGTATGGCAGCTTGTGCTTTTAGCTTTATGCATTCAGGTTTTCTCGGGTTTTCAGCGTTCCAGGCAACACCAGTATATTCAAAATTATCTTGACGGACAAAGTAAGTGCTGTCAATGCTGCCGGAAGAAGTTTTTTCCAGCATAATAATGCTTTGTCTAGCTAAATCAGTGAAAATTGTCGGTGTTTGTTTATTTAATCCGCGGTTGCAGTTTTCTTCATATTGTTTGGCAATGGTGTTATAAGCGTCTAGCTGGCTTTTTACGCTGTTCAATGCGGCAATAGCAGTTTGATTGATGTTTTTTTTGAGTTTTTCAAGCTCTTGAGGCTTACATTCTGCCGCGTCGGCATAAAGTTTCGGCATAGCGGCGAACAGGCAGAAAAAAACAAATATAAACAGTTTAAGTTTAGACATTTTTGTTCTCCCTGTTGGTTTTGCTGTGGCGTTTGCGAGATTTTTTCTGCGGTTTTACCTGCTCGGCAAGATTTTGTTTGAGGTGCAGCTTTTGTTTAATAAAATTAGAAATCCTGACAATGAAATTGGTATATTTGTTTTGCGGAACGCCGACCAGCAGCAAACCGGCAAGCAATACTAAAATAAAGCCGATTTTAGCCGAATAGGCAAAGAAACTTGTGCCGATAATATCCAAAGCGTGAAAGCTCACTAGAGAAAACACGACAATAAACATTAGCACTGTAAGAAAAATCGACTTCATAATTTTTTACCTTTTCAGTTTTCGTTAACCTGATCCTATGATTTTGAATCGCCGCCGCTTGGTTTTGTGTCGCCGCCGCTTGGTTTTGTGTCGCCGCTGTTTGGTTTTGCGCCGCTATCGGATTTATCCTTGTTTCCGCCACCGGATTCCTCTTTGTTTTCACCTTCTTCTGAGCTTTCGGCGTTGCGACCGCCAGCAATTTTGGCTTTACTGCCAATACCAAATTTGCCTGAGATATTTTTAGCACCAGTAGATATTTTATTGCCGACAGCCTGAACTGCACCTGTAACACCGGAGGCTTCAGCCATAGCTCCGCCCGCAGAGGCAATTGCTTTAGCGCCTTTAACAGCAGCTGGTTTGACAACAGCAGTAGCCGCGCTGGCAGCAGTGCCGCCAAGTTTTGAGCCCATGTCTCCAGTTGGAACGCCGCCGCTGGCAAAACGGTCTGTGACGCTTGAAAGTTTTGATACTAATTTCATGGAAATCATACAGCAAACCAGCAAAATCAGCATTTGCAAACCATTTATGTTCATCGCCTCTTCCAAAGCATCGGTATCGTTGCTGTTCAGCCATACTTCCAGCTGATTTTTATCCAAACCGGAAGTAAGCGCCGCCTCTATCAATTCAATTACCGAAGCTAAAAGCACTCCCATTATAATAAAGCGGAAACATACGTTCAAAATCATATTCCAGCCGGTTTTAGTGTAGCCGGAAGTTATTTTAAATGGCCAGCAGGCAATTAAGAACGGCAGCAGGCAGGCGATTATGCCCAAATGAAGAGCTATATCCAACAGGTAGAAACCAACAGCCAGCATTATCATCAACCCAAAGGCAAAAATGAGAATGCCCTCAATCATCATCTGCCAATGTGGCAGCACATACCAGGTTTTATTTACCCAGGAATTGCAATACAGAGAACGTCCAATTGCCGGAAAAGTAGATGTTTTAGCATTGTATGCTTCTACTGCACCCATAACTTTTTTCAAAAAATCGGCTGTGAGCAAATTGTTTCCTTCTTCAAAAGAATCGTATTTGCTGGCAAAGCTTTCAATGACGCTTTGGTCGGCGCTGCTTGGAATTAATGAAAGCCCAAATTCAAAGCCGCTTTCGATTAACGGCGTTAAGCCAAGGTCATAAACAGTGCTCGGCAGTGCCAACAGCCCTATGGCTAAGGCTACTTTGAAGCCTTGCAACAAAAGAGTGTTTAAAAATTTACCGATAGTCTGTTTGGCAGGAGAAGCAATCAGTATTAAAACTTGATAGCCGATAAATATTGAAAAACCAAGCAATAACAGGTCAATTAGAGATTCGCTTAATGCTTCAAAAGCTCCACCGGATAATTTTTGGTCTGCTTTCAAAATGGTTTCAAAAATACCGCAAACCGGACAAATCGTAAAATCCGCTTCATATTCATTCAGCTGTTTGCACTCTGCATCGTTGATGTCGTCTTCTTGGAAAGTATCGTCTTTGACTTCGCAAGACAGAAGTTCGCCGGTGGAAGCGCAGGTGCAGTGGCTTTCAACTTGTTTTGACAGAGTGGTTAAATATTGGTGGGCTTTATCGCGGCTGGTAGAAAAAGCCCGACGATAATTCATTACATCGTTAAATGATTTTTGGCAGTCGGTTAATATTTCTATTTTAGCTTCTAATGCCTTGGAATGAGCCTCGGCGTCAGCTATTTCTTCGGAAGTTTGGGCGTTTTGCATTTCCGTTTTTCTGTCTTGGCGGTTACTTATATATTCCCGCCGCGCGCTGTTAACATTTTCGATGTGGTATTTTATATCTATGTGTGTGTCTTTAAGCGCTTTATTTAAAACGTCAAAATGCCCTTGCAAGGCTGGAACGTACTTTTTGGCACCGATAGAAGCTCCGGCAGCGTCGTTGGCGTTAAATTTTAAATCGCTGGTTGTCAGCTCTTTGAAAACAATTTTAGTTTTGTCGATGACGCCTTTGATGTAACCTTTTATCGCTTGACTGGTTTTTCCTATTAAAGTTTTCTTATCGCCTAATTTGAAGTCCAGTTCCGACGGAGTAAAGCAAACCATTGTGTTGGAGTTGCTTTTCATGGCATCAAGGGCTTTTTTATATTCATCATAGTTTTGCTTCATATCAATCAGCTGCGAATCAGCTTGTTCGGCAATTTTTTTGTAATTGTCATCAGTTAATTCACATTCTTTAGTGCCTGAGGTTAGTCCTTTGTCAGCAGTTTCGGCGGCATTGGCAGCATGTATTGCCGCAAGCAAAGCAAAACAGCATAAAAACACTGTTTTTATAAAAAGGTTATTGTTTAATTTTTTTCTGCCTTGCCAAATCAATACCGTAGTCCTTGAAGATTATAGCCCTGTTTAATGGTTATTATAGCACAAACTTAGGGCAGATTATATGACAATATCGTTAAATATTCGTAATCAAAGAGAGAGTATTTATTTTTTTTCAGCAGCTGAAGCCAGCGGGAGTTTATTGTTGCAGACAAAGTATCGGCAGATTTTGCCCAGTTCAGGGTCATTCAGAGGAAAAAGCCTTGGTACGTTTATTGTTTGTACATCGTCAGCATAAGAGCTTTCGCTGGGCGGAGTCTGAAACGGGAAACTTTCATAGCGGCTGAGAATTTTTTTTATCAGCTGCATATAAACAGGCGGATAAAAAAGCAGGCTATGCTTAATTTCTTTAGGCAGCTTAGGCAGTTCAAGCGCTTTTTTAGGGGTAATATAAATTAACATCGGACCTAAAATTTTGCGGAGAAAGTTGGAACGGCACAGCAAATCCGCCAAATCACTGCCGGAATTGAGCGGGTTTATATCCAGTACTCCGGCAATATGATACTCACGGTAGTCGTCAACCTGCGAAAGGAATCGACGCAGCAATAAACAGCCTGCGCCGTTAGTGATAAAGTGCAGCTTTCCTTGAGTATTTAAGTTTTTTATAAACGAGCAGAGTAGATCTGCTTGATAGTTTAAATTTTTGTGCAGAAAAGGATAGTTGAAAGCAATTATGTTGGCTTTTAAATCTTTTAGCGATTCAGCGATTCGTTTCATAGAGAATTTTGTACGTCCAAAGTTGTGCAATAAGATAACCGAATCGGAATATGGCGATTCTAATTCGTAGGCGTCTATATATTTTAAAAGTGTATTTTTGCAGTCTTCAAAGCTGCCTGAGCCGCGTCTGATAGAATAATTATCCAACAATCGGTATTTTTTGGTGCGGATATGACGCTGAATTACCCAATTTTGGTAATTAAAAACGTCTTCCCAAAAGAATCGACCTCCAAATGTAAAAAAATCAAACTTCATAACGAATCTCCACACGAATCTTTACGAATC
>CAVEOB010000001.1:85402-86669 GCA_963617265.1 Mediterraneibacter gnavus | reverse complement strand
GATTAAATTCATGATAAGAACACAAATTAAATCTTTCATCAATGCTTAAATTTAAAAATTTGCGTAAATCGCTAAAAGTTAATTTACAACTTTTACTATCTAAGACATAATTTAAAATATCTTCATTATCAATTTTATTTTCAGTTTCTTCCTGTTTAACCTGACTTCTGTCTTTATTTTTATCATTACAAATAACAAGATTATTTACACGGTTATAAAATGTAAATAACTCAGCTTCATATCCATGTTTTGGAAAACGTAACTGACTCGGAATAAGCTCACACTTACCAATCATTTTTTTAATATTATCATCTTCCAACGGGTGGTTATACATCAAAACTTCGTTAATATATCTATCTTCAAATTCTTGTGTAAATACACTATTGCCCTGCTCCCGCTGAAACTTTAAAATGGTTTTAACCTCATCGCGCAAATCATCCCTATATAACGATACACTGTAATCATCTTTCTTATTATGTTTTTTACCTTCTTTCTTATAAAGATATTCGCCTATAGTTCTGCAACCGCTGCTTTTATACGCATTTTTGATTGATGTAATACCTCCTTTTATTTTTTTATCTTCTTCTACTTTAGCATCATCTCCTGTTAAATTATCTGTTTTTACATCATCTAAGCCTGCAGCCTCAGCTTTTGTCGGAAAATAAAAACCTCTATGATTTGCTATATGATACAATATTCTAAATATTTCAGCTGAAGATAATTTAATATACGGAGCTTCAGACCTTAATTTCCAAATATCCCAATCTTTTAACTCAATTTTTTTAGGTACATCAAACTCATCAATGGTAAAATCTTGTGAAATAATACCATATTGTTTGGCTAAATTTATTAAATACCGCAAGCGTTCAGCCTTTCTTTCAATAGTGGCACGTCCACGGCGGGCTTTGCCTCTGGAGGCAGCCAAACTTTTACCTTGCCTGTCAACCGGCTCATCAAATATGCGAACCCCTGCTCCGGTTATTTTACCATTAGAAATTTTATACTTTGCTTCTATTTTATTACCTTTATCAGCCGGTTGTTCCACTAATTCTTCATCCAAATCAACCACTGCCCAGCCTAATGAACCTATTCCTAAATCAAGCCCCAGTACTCTTTTCCGCATATTTTGTTCTCCTGAATTATTTTTTACTTGACATCCAGTTTAACAGATTATACTCTTAATTCAAGAATTTTTTGGTTTTATATCTGATTTGGAAAGGAAGCATTATAACAATCAAAATTTTCTGATTTTTGAGTGGGGTTGAAC
>CAVEOB010000001.1:0-85392 GCA_963617265.1 Mediterraneibacter gnavus | reverse complement strand
GCAATTGAATATTCACTTGCTTTCCTCGGCTCTACTACCTTTATTTGTGATTATAAAAGGTTGATGGGAAACATATTGTTTACAATCAAATACTATTACAATACATCAAATCCTAAGGTCTTACGTGTTCTTCTTGCGTTGTAAAAGTATTTAATTGCTTAAATTTTTTACTCTGCTTTTTTCTGAACCCGCGGTTCAAAATCTCGGTTTAGAATTTAATTGCTTAAAAACACCCGCCGACTGCATTTTGAACACTTTTAATTTATATATTGTTCCTAGCTTTTCAACAGGGCTAAAACTTTTTTACTGTTTTTACCCTATCACAAAAGCAAATTTTTCAGCTTTGAAATTATATTTTTCAAAACCGCAATACGTTCGCTGTACTGCGACAAGTCTTTAGAAACAAACAATTTTTGATCCGGACGAATTTGCAGTACGCCGAAAGACTTTGTCACCATATCAATCAATTTATCCGCCGCCGCAAAAGTATTGTTGCGGAAAGCAATCAAAATTCCTTTGGCTCCGGCGTCAACTTTTGCCACGTTAGCGGCATAGCAAAGCTGCTTGATTTCTATGGTTTGCAGAAGATTTTCCACTTCCGGCGGAATTGGTCCGAAACGGTCAATCAGTTCTTCGCGCATATCCAACAGCTCGTCTTTGTCTTTGAGCGAACCAATACGCTTATACAAGCCGAGCCGCACACCCAAATCTTTGACATAGCTTTCCGGAATCATCAACGGCACGCCTGTTGTAATTTGCGGCGCCCAATCGGTATCGGCTGAGTTTTGTGCTGCTTCAACCTGTCCGGCTTTTTGACGGGCTATTTCTTCTTCCAGCATGTGCTGATACAAAGCAATACCAACATCTTTAATATGTCCGGACTGTTCCGTCCCCAGCACATTGCCCGAACCGCGGATATCCAAGTCGTGGCTGGCAAGAGAAAAACCAGCGCCCAGTGTATCTAAAGCCTGCAAAATATTCAGGCGCTTTTCCGCCACCGGATTAAGCTTTTTGCGCACCGGAACCGTAAAGTAGCAATAGCCGCGCACTTTGGAGCGCCCTACCCGTCCGCGCAGTTGGTACAGCTGCGCCAAACCAAACATATCGGCGCGGTGAATAATCATGGTATTTACGCGTGGCATATCAATACCTGACTCAATAATGGTGGTTGAAAGTAAAACATCATATTTGCCGTCGGCAAAGTCGCTCATAATATCTTCCAACTGCTTAGCTGGCATTTGCCCGTGCGCCACTGCAATTTTAACATCAGGCACCAAATTTTGCAGCGTTTCCAAAATCTCGGCAATATCCGACACTCGCGGACATACAAAAAACGTCTGTCCGCCGCGGAATTTTTCTCGGTAAATCGCCTCTTTTATCATCACTTTATCAAACGGCATCACAAAAGTGCGGGCTGCCAGCCTATCTACCGGCGGCGTGGCGATAATGCTGAGCTGTTTAACACCGGTTAATGAAAGCTGCAATGTTCTTGGAATTGGCGTTGCACTCAAAGTCAAAACATGCACATCAGATTTCAGCGCCTTAATTTTTTCCTTATGCGCCACGCCGAAATGTTGCTCCTCGTCCACAATCAGCAAACCTAAATTGCAGAACTTTACATCTTTAGAAAGCAGAGCATGCGTGCCGATTACAATTTCCACCGAGCCTTCAGCCAAACCCTGCTTGGTTTCGCGCACTTCTTTCGGCGTGCTTAAACGCGACAGCATACGCACCCGAATTGGAAAACCTTTCATACGTTCCGCAAAGTTCAGATAATGCTGGCGCGCCAGCAAAGTTGTCGGAACAATCAACGCCACCTGCGCTCCGGACATAGCCACCGTAAACGCCGCCCGCAGCGCCACTTCGGTTTTACCAAAACCAACATCGCCGCAAACTAGCCTATCCATTGGCTCGCCCGCCCCCAAATCCTGTATCACATCTTTGATGGCGTGTAGCTGGTCATCTGTTTCACTATACGGAAACTTAGCACAAAATTCATCGTACGCCCCGCCCGGAGCAATAAACACATCAGCGGTTTTAAGATGTCTTTCCGCCGCAATTTTTATCAGTTTTTCGGCAATATCTTTAATTTTGGCTTTTACCTTGGCTTTTTTAGCCTGCCAAGCCGCGCCGCCCAGCACATCAAGCTGCACATTTTCATCATCGGAGCCGTAACGGGAAATAACGTCAATATTTTCCACCGGCACAAACAATTTATCATCGTGGGCATACACAATTTTCAAACAATCGTGCGGCGCTCCGCCGGCCATAATATTTTCCAGCCCCAGAAAACGCCCGATACCATGCTCAATATGCACCACCAATTCGCCCACGCTCAAAGACGACACATCGGCGATAAAATCTTTGGAACTGGCTTTTTTAGCCTTGCGGTGCTGACGCTCTCCTAAAATATCCTGCTCCGATATCAGACAATATTCGTCATCTCTGAACCCGTGTGCCAGCTCTGCAATAACTAAAGCAATTTTCTTTTGTGCGCAAATCTGCAGAGCTTCCGCCCACGTATCTGCCAATGCCGTGTTTTTAATATCATAATCTGCCATCAGAGAACGCAAACGCTCGCGCGAACCCTCGGCGTAACAGCAAATCACACGCTTTAATTTGCCGTTTTCCGCCAGATAGTCGCGCAGTTCTTCATAAACGGCGGCGCTGCTGATATGGCGGGCATGAGCAAAATCCCGTCCCGGAATGGTTTTCAGCTCAATCACATTATCATTGGCGCTGACTGCCAGCGGAGTTAAAACCGTGGCTTGCCGTTCTTCCAGCTTGGCGGTAAAATCAGCCGCCGACATATAAAGCTTTTCCGGAGGCAGCGGCCGATAAGCCTCGGTGTCATTTTTACTTTTAACCTGCAGCGCTTCCAAACGCGCCTCATAATAATCGGCAATACCCTCGGTTTTAGATTTCAGCGCTTCTTCGGTGTTTTTACCGGCCACAACCTGCGCATTCGGCAAATAGTCAAACAAGGTCGGCAAAGCATCGCTGTAAAACAGCGGCAGCCAGTTCTCCATACCGATATACTTTTGCCCGTTAGAAATTGCCTCATACAGTTCGTCATGCAAACCGTCCGCCCCAAAAAGCTCTCGATACTGTTCGCGGAAATTGCGGATAGTATTGGTATCAAAAACCACCTCATTTGCCACCTGAAATTCATATTGCGGCAAATCGCCGATAGTGCGCTGGCTTACCGCATCAAAAATCCGCAGCCGCTCCACTTCGTCATCAAACAAATCAATGCGCAGCGGATTATCCATACCGCTCGGAAAAATATCGGCAATATCTCCACGCACGGCGTATTCCCCTGGCTCCATAACCTGTTCCACCCGCGTATAGCCGTTCAGCGAAACATAATGCAGAAAGCTGTCAAAATCCAGCTTTTCGCCGACTTTCACCAACTTGCGGGCATTGCGGAAAATTTTTGCCGGCGCCAGTTTTTGCAGCACCGCACCCACCGAACTAACTACCACCAGCGGAGCTTTGCCCTCGTAAAAAACAATTTTCGCCAACGTTTCAATACGCTTGGCAGAAAGCGCGCTGTTCGGCGATACACGATCATACGGCACTGTATCCCACGCCGGAAATTCTAACACCTCATATTCCGGATGCAAAAAACGCAGCATTGCCGCCGTTTGCGCCAAGCTTACGCCATCGCTGGCAATATACAGCACCGGCTTTTTGGCATTGGCAATCTGCGCCAAAACAAAGGCTTCATAACCGTCGGCAACCGAAGAAACCGTCTTCCCCGCCCAAACATTCACATCTTTCCGCATAATCACGCTTTCCTGTTTACATTTTGTTATAAAATATATACAATACAGCCATTAACGCAACAAAAAAAAGACAAATTCACAATGCGACCGACTATTTTATACCCGCTTTTTGCCCCTATCAACACCCTAAACGGCGTGGGCGATAAATATGCTAAACTTGTGGCTAACCTTTGCGGCGAACGCGTGGTGGATTTACTGTGGCATTTACCTTCCGGCATAATAGACCGCCGCTGCAATATGCCTTTAATTTCCGCAACCGAAGGACATATTTGGACGGGGAAAGTGCGCGTTATAGAGCATAAAGCGCCACAAACCCGCAAGCAGCCCTACCGCATTGCCGTTGACGATGGTACGGATCAACTGATTTTGATTTTTTTCAAAACTTACGGCGACACGCTGACCCGCATTTTTCCGGTAGGTGCCGAAAAAATTATTTCCGGTAAATTGGAGCGTTTCAACAACAGCTGGCAAATGCCTCACCCTGACTATGTGGTTGATGCCGCCAAACCTCTGCAAATGCCGCAGATAGAAACCGTCTACCCGCTGACCGCCGGCGTTACTAACAAAATGCTGAACAAACTAATGGTGCAGGCTTTAGGTTTGACGCCGCCGCTAAACGAATGGCTGGACGCAGAATTTATAAAACAGCAGAATTTTCCGAGTTTTAATCAGGCTTTGGAACAAGCACACCACCCTCAAACTTTGGACGATTTATCGCCAGATTCAACCACACGCCGCCGGTTGGCTTATGATGAACTGTTGGCTAACCAGCTTTCTCTCGCCATTGTGCGCGAACGATTGAAACACCAAAAAGGTCGCAGCTTGCAGGGCGACGGACATTTTAAAAATCGTTTGGCTGAAATTTTGCCTTTTCAATTAACATCGGCACAGCAACGGGTTATTGCCGAAATTGAAAGCGATATGTTTTCCGAATACCGTATGCTGCGTTTGCTGCAAGGCGATGTCGGCTCCGGTAAAACCATTGTCGCGCTTTATACGATGCTTAACGCCGTGGAATGCGGCGCTCAAGCGGCAATAATGGCGCCTACTGAAATTTTAGCCCAGCAGCATTATGAAACCATTGCCGGACTTTGTGAAAAAATCGACGTAAAAGCAGCCTTGCTGACCGGAAATATTAAAGGCAAAACCCGCAGACAAATTTTAGACGAGCTGCAAAACGGAGAAATAAATATTTTAATCGGCACCCACGCTTTATTTACGGAAGATGTGATTTTCAAAGATTTAGCCTATGCAGTAGTAGATGAGCAGCATCGTTTCGGAGTTAAACAGCGTTTAAGCCTTTCTGAAAAAGGCAAGCTCTGCGATGTGTTAGTAATGACCGCCACGCCGATACCAAGAACTTTAGTTCTAACCCAATTTGGCGATATGGACTATTCCAAAATAGACGAACTTCCTGCCGGACGTAAACCTGTTACCACCACCGTTATGCCGCTTAGCAAAATTCATGATGTTGTCAGCGCTTTAGGCCGCAAGCTCCAAACCGGCACACAGGCGTATTGGGTGTGTCCGCTGGTGGAAGAGTCGGAAAAAATAGACCTTTCCGCCGCTAAAGAACGCTATGAAAGCCTGCGCCAAGAGTTTGGCAATCTGGTAGGCTTGGTGCATGGAAAAATGAAAGAAAGCGAAAAAAACGCGGTTATGGAAGATTTTAAAAGCGGCAAGCTAAAACTTTTAGTTTCCACCACCGTGATAGAAGTCGGCGTAAATGTTCCGGCCGCCACCATAATGATTATAGAACACGCCGAACGCTTTGGACTAGCGCAGCTGCACCAATTGCGCGGACGCATTAAACGTGGTTTTGAGGCTTCCAGCTGTATTTTGATGTACGGCTACCCGCTCAGCGAAGTTTCCCGCTCCCGCCTGAACATTATGAAACAGACGGAAGACGGCTTTTTAATTGCCGAAGAAGATTTGAAATTACGCGGCGGCGGCGAAGTTCTGGGCACGCGTCAATCCGGTTTCAGCAGCTTTAAAGTGGCGGATTTAAGCGTGCACGGCGATTTGCTTTTAACCGCCGCCAAAGACGCCGCGCTTATCCTTAATCAAGACAAAAACTTAGCAACTCCGCGCGGCACAGCCCTCCGCACCTTGATGTATCTTTTTGAACGTGACGAAGCTATAAAGACCTATTTAGCGGGATAAAGATTATGAAAAACAGCGGGATTTATCCCGCTGTTCCTACAAAACCACCTCTTGATAGAAATGTAAATTCGGAATTTCCAAATAACAATAATTATTCTTATTGCCATTTTTACCTCCCCTAATATTGGAAAGGTGGAAAACCGTACCTATTTAAAACTTGACAATAAGTTAAAAATAGGTTATTTCTAACATAGGAATTGAGTTAAGAATGTTTTAACCACTTTCCGGTTTAAGAAATATGTCCGATGTCGCAATCACCGGACTATTTTTGTATATATCACTAAAAATAAATGTCAAACGAATAACTCTCACCAACAGCAATGCCGCTAATCGCCTTTAGCATATCTAAATCAGACTACGAAAATAATCAAAATTCAAAAATTAAGCCGCAATATTTTTCACTCTCTTTTTTGCAATAATTACATGCCTCTTTGATGTCGCTAAATGACACATTTCTAATACAAGTATGATACCGACAATCCACTGCATCGCCATAATATGCAATACCGCTGTTTGTAAACCATGCCTCATATAAAACAGATGCTAACGGAGTTACAACATTTTGCATAAGCTCTGAACAAAACTTTGGAGAAAAAGAAAGAGATGCGCCTTTTCCTTCATCATTAAGACTAAAGCCGCCTAAATACATATCAATAACCAACCTGTTATTCCGAGCAAAAATATTAACCGCATTGCCGTTAGCATCAATAAATCCGCGATTTCCTAATTTTTTCCATGTTCCCGGAACCAAATTCCTCGCCTCAACAACTTCGGTTAATCCAGTATCATTAGGAAGCCGTCTAAATTCATCTATATTTTCAAGCAATCCGGAAAAAAGGTAACTATATTCTTCTATCGCTTTATTCATCTTCCACTTTTCCATAGCTTTAGAGTATCCAGCAATGCCTCCGACAGATAGTACCCCGATAATCGCCAGAACTCCAAGCATCTCAATCATTGAGCGACCTTTTTGATTACAGTTCATTTCAACTTCCTCTCATTTTTCAATCACAACAAAAAAGCTGTCAATGAGACAGCTGGAAGTTGGTAAGCTATTATTCTAGAAATAGTGTAGCATATTAGTTATAAATATAACACATTTTGCTACCTTCCAGCCAATAAAGCCAGAAGGTATTTTACGTCTAGAAGACGCTAGAATAAGAGGCTACCACACCCCAGACAAACTATCGCCTGTCCGATTGCTAATTTAACTAAATAAACCTCAAATGTAAAGCAGAAAATGAAAAACAGCGGGATTTCTCCCGCTGTTTCTATATATTCCCCTCAATCTTTTCCCATATTGATAGCCTCTAATTTTTCTGCCCCGACCACTATTTGAGAGGCTATTTAAAATAAAAAAAGCCGGCTGCTATATTTAACAACCGGCTTTTTTTACATTAGTTCTGATGAGAATCATAAAATTCTTTCAGTTTCCAAAAATGATTTGTGACATAAGCTTCAAAAACATCACGGGTGATGATAAAGTTTTCTAACCCTTTACAAACATAGGCATCACCTTGTGCAGAAAGGGTTTGGTAACGCAGATAGATTTTTAAAAATCCGTTTCCTGCATATTCCAGCAAAACAACATCGTTGCCGTCATGCAAACGATATTTAGGCAGATACTCGCTCAAAAGCTTGCCGTTATTGCTTTTTAACAACTCCGCTTCCGCTTTTTGATGAAACTGCCGCTCGGCAATATAAGCAAGAATTTCCTCATCGTCGCCGCGCTTTAACAATTCTTTTTCCGCCTTATCGGTTAGTCCGTACATATGGACATAATCAACAAGCTGCTTGTGACCGGCTTGTTTTACATAGGCTGTTTGCGCAGCGTCTCCCTTAAAACCGTAGTGCTTAACATATTCATCAATCAGCTGCGGAAATTTCTCTATAAAGAGCTGTTGCGCACTTCCCAGCAGCTTAAATTGTTCAACATATTCTTTCACTACATCAGGATGCTCTCTCAGCAACTCTTCAGCCGCCTCTGCACAAAGACCCAATTTCTCTTCCTGCAAAGTGTCAAGATAGCGTCTCAAATCGTCATCGTCTGCCATATCGACCAATATTTTTTCAGCCGATTTGTAATTGCAGACATATTTTGACTCCAGCAATTCCTTAAACAAAAAATCGCTGGCAAATTTAATCAGATAAACTTCCGCTTTCTCGCATAGACCATTTTTCTTGACATAAGAAAGAAATTTATCAGTACTCAAATTTCTTGACAGTTCTTTCTCAAACTCATACTTAGACAGCTTATGTTTGCGCAGTTCATTGGCACATCTGGTTAAAAGCGTGATATTATCACTATTTTCAGCCAAACGTAAAGCGAACTTTGTTAAACTGCCGCTAGTCCGCGGAAAAGAGGTGAAAACCCCTTGAGCAAATGCGCAGCTAATTTCGTTTTTGTCATCACGATCAATAATTGAAAACAAAGTTTCATCAGTGAATTCTGATTTAGTTAAAAGCATTACCTTAATCATTTCACTATCGCCTCGGTCAACAATTGCCTGCTGTGCGGCCGCTGTCAAACTAACCTCATTTTCAGCAAGATATCTCATAACCTTGCGACGGCTTTTAGAAGCCACATAATTTAACTGTTTTCGTTCCTGATACTCTTTAGCATCTTCGAAACGCCAAAATAAATTCCAAAACATACTCCAAAAAAATTTGTTAAAAATAAATTTAATGATTTCAAAATAAACTATTTTTGTATATTTGTCAACAGAAACGCAAAGCCGCCCTAAAAATTAGGACGGCTTTTAAATCTACAAATAAACGACAAAGCGCGATTTTATCGGCGTGTCGTCATCTTTAGCAAAAGCTAAAGCTCCCGGTTCCGGCAAAAAATTACTCAAAATATCCTTTTCGGTCAAATACATAACCTCAGTTTGCAAATCATCCGCGGCAATGCCTTTGTTCCGCAAAGCAAACATCATGTTGTTGAATGCTGTCATGTTAGAAAACAAGTGTTCCCAATTTCCTAAACTAGGAAGACTGCGGAAACGGGTGTATTTGCTGCATTGAATATTTTCTCTATGCTGCGCCAACCGTATTTCCTTATAGGTAGTTGCAGCAATATTCTGTTTATGCACCAATAATCCGTTAAACGAAACACCCCAGACTTTTTCTTTTTGCGTCAAATCCAAATACGGCAAAACAAATAGTTTTTTGTTTGTTCGTTCATAGACTACAGACATCGGCAAAAAAAGGTGGGTAGGATTTTCGTCTTTGTTTTCTTGCTGTTCAAAGAACTCGGCGGCTTCGTCAGGCGTTAAAGCAATTTTCTGCAAAAGCTTAAACTTAGATTGTTTATCCATACTTTAATAATTTAAATAATTATACACTTTAGGCTTTTGTTATAGCCCCTCCCTGCTCTGCCGTCAATGTTTATTTTTCGGGCTGTTCTTCAGTTTTATGTTCAGCCTCTTCGGTTTCTGTTTTAGCTTTGTTATAGGCATTGTTCAGCATGTTTTTAGCATTTTCCGAAACCTCTGAACCTACTTCGCTTACTGTAGAATTTTTAGTGATTTTGCCGTCATAAAAGCCGGAAATTACTACATAAATTATAAAAACCAGCGCAATGTAAAACGCATATTTCAAAAATGTACCCATGGCTAATCTCCTTTTCTCTACAAAGAGATAAGTGCATTTGCCGTATTTTCAAGAGGCTGCGGCTAGCGGCGTTCAAAGAGTTTTTCTATATCCGCCAGCTTAATTTTAACATAGGTCGGACGCCCGTGGTTGCATTGTCCCGAGTGTTCTGTTTTTTCCATATCGCGCAGCAGATGGTTCATTTCTTCTATATTCAGCGGCCGCCCTGCCCGCACAGAACCATGGCAGGCAATGGTCGCGCAAATATGGTGGATTTTATCGCTCAAAGCATATTCCCCACCCCATTCGGAAATCTCGGCGGCAATATCTCTAACCAATTTTTTTACATCCGTATCGCCGAGCAAAGCCGGAATTTCCCGCACCAACACTGAGGAAGCGCCAAATTCTTCCAGCCGCAAGCCAAGTTGCGAAAGCTGCGGAGCATATTCCAGCACATTTTCTTTTTCCGACATACTCAAGTCAACCACTTCCGGCAACAACAGCATCTGCGCCGAAACTTGCTCGTGTTTTGCCATACTTTGCTTCATGCGCTCCATGGTAATACGCTCATGCGCCGCGTGCTGGTCAACTATCACAATACTGTCTTCAGTCTGCGAAATTATGTAGGTGTTATGAAACTGCGCCTTTGCAAGTCCCAGCTCGCCGACTTCGTCTAATGTTTCTGCACTAGGCTCTTCCGCCACCCGCACCGAAAATTTGCTTTCCAGCGCAGGAATACCCATCGTTGAAGCAGTACTTTTTCCTCTGCCGCCGCCAAAATTGTGCACATGGTTAAACGGAGTTGCCGAAAAACTAACCGCACGTTCACGCAGCATATAATTCTCGTCAGGCTGTGGCGTATGCAGCGACGCCAAGTTGTTTTCTTCGCCTTCAATAGTGCGTTCCAGCAAATGTTCAAGACCACCGGTCTCGGCGCTTTTTTGCCCGCCGAAACTCAAAGCATGGCGAATGCTGCCCACCAAAAGCCCGCGGATAGCTCCGTTGTCGTAAAAACGCACTTCGGCTTTAGTCGGGTGCACATTCACATCAACATACATCGGCTCCACTTCAATAAATACCGCACAAGCCGGATAGCGCCCCGCTGTCATCATATCCTGATAAGCGCCTTTAATCGCGCCCAAAATCAATTTATCCCGCACCGGACGGTTGTTGACAAACAAAAACTCCGACAGAGAATTAGCTTTGTTATAGGTCGGAACGCCGATAAATCCGCTGATTTTGCAAAAGTCGTTGTGCGCGTCAATCGCCACGGAATTTTCTTCAAACTCACCGCCCATCACATCGGCAACACGCCGCTGCCGGCAGTCAAACAGCTCCCCTTGGCAGGCGTTCAAAGCAACTTTCTTTTTGCCGTCGCTTTCCAAATAAAAAGAAATCTGCGGATTAGCCAAAGCAATGCGCTGCAGCATATCCACACATTGCGCCGCTTCCGATGAATCCGACTTCATAAATTTAAGCCGCGCTGGTGTGGTATAAAACAAGTCGCGCACTTCTATTTTTGTACCCAAAGCCACTGCAGCCGGCTTAACCTCGCCTTTATCACCGCCGTTTACGCTTATTTGCCAGCCGCTGTCGCTGCCTTTTTGGCGCGAACTGATAGTCATTTTCGCCACAGAAGCAATAGACGGCAGCGCTTCGCCACGGAAGCCTAAAAAGTTGATATTAAACAAATCATTATCCGGCAGCTTAGAAGTGGCATGTCTTTCCACTGCCAACGGCAATTCTTCCTGACTGATACCTTTGCCGTTATCGGTTACGGTTATCAAATTTTTACCGCCACCGACCAGCGTTACTTCTATTTTATCAGCACCTGCATCAATCGCGTTTTCCACCAATTCTTTAATAACCGATGCCGGACGCTCAATCACTTCGCCGGCAGCTATTTGGTTAACTAAATTAGATGGTAAAACACGGATTGTCATAGTCCGAACACTCTACTTTCTGATTTTTTTGATATAGTTAATCAACAACGTTGTCGAGCTGTCATGCTCCACGCCGAAAGCAGTACCCTCAATTTCCGGCAGAATATTCAGCGCCAACTTTTTGCCCAGCTCCACCCCAAACTGATCAAACGAGTTGATATTCCAAATCACGCCTTGAACATACACTTTGTGTTCATACATGGCAACCAGCATACCCAAAGTATATGGGTCGAGTTTTTTAACCACAATGGTGTTGGACGGACGGTTGCCCGAAAAGCTTTTATACTTTTTCAAAGCCTCGATTTCTTCTTTGCTCTTTCCGGCTTTTTCCAGTTCCAAAGCTGCTTCGGCAACAGTTTTTCCGCGCATTAAAGCCTCGCTCTGCGCCAAAACGTTAGAGAGCAGAATTTGATGATGATTGCCGATTTCATTATGCGAAATAGCCGGAATTATAAAGTCAACCGGCACAATTTCTGTACCCTGATGCAAAAGCTGGAAGAATGAGTGTTGAACATCTGTTCCGGCGCCGCCGAACAAAGCAGGACCAGTAGCATAATTAACCGGCTTGTTATCCAAACTAATAGATTTGCCGTTGCTTTCCATATCCAGCTGCTGCAAATAAGCCGGCAGATATTTCAGATATTGATCATACGGCACCACACAATAGCGATGGATACCATAAAAGTTGTTGTACCAAATACCCAAAAGCGCCAAAATTACTGGAATATTGTGCTCTAAGTCAGTTTCGGCAAAATGCTTATCCATAGCGTTGGCGCCTTTCAGCATTTTTTCAAAATTATCATAGCCTACGGCAATAGCGATAATCATACCGATAGCCGACCACATAGAATAGCGTCCGCCGACAAAATCCCAAAACTCAAACATATTATCCGGATTGATACCGAATTTTTCAACTTCGGTTTTATTGGTAGAAAGCGCAATAAAGTGCTTGGAAACCGCATGCTCGCCTAAAGCGTCCACCAGCCATTTGCGGCAGGTTTTGGCATTGGTCAAAGTTTCTATGGTTGTAAAAGTTTTGGACGCCACAATAAACAAGGTTGTTTCCGGATCAATTTTGTTCAAAACTTCGGCACATGCTGTGCCGTCAATATTAGAAATAAAATGGCACTTAATATCCTTTGCCCAATACGGACGCAAAGCTTCAACCGCCATATACGGACCTAAATCTGAACCACCAATGCCGATATTAACGATGTTGGTCAGCTTTTTGCCTGTATAGCCGGTAAACGTTCCCAAACGCACTGCTTCGGAAAAATCTTTGATACGTCCCAAGACTTCGCGGATTTTCGGCATAACATCGCGCCCGTCCACATAAATAGGCGTATTGTCTTGATGACGCAAAGCCACATGCAGCACCGCTCTATTTTCGGTTTTGTTAATTTTTTTACCGCTGAACATAGCCTGAACCCGCTCTTTTACTTTGCGTTCGCGAGCCAGTTCAAACAACGCCGCCATAACTTTTTCATCTATACGGTTTTTAGAATAATCAAGCAGCAAATTTTCAAATTGCAATGTATATCTGTCTGCGCGTTTTTCATCTTTATCAAACAAATCTTTCATTTGCGTTTTTTTGAAACGGCGATACAGACTATCTAATTTATTCCAAGATTTCAATTCACTTTTACCAAACATTCTTTTTACTTTTCCTCCGTATTTTCCACTCCGACATTCACAAAATCAGGCTGTTCGCTAAAATATTTCTTTGCGGCGGCATTTACCTCTTCCAACGACACCTGACGGATATAATCATTGCGTTTGTCTAAAAAATCAAGCCCTAAGTTATATTTTTGCATTAAAACCAGCATATCGGATATACCGTCTATTGTGGCAAAACGCAAATAAAATGAGTTAAGCAAGGACTCTTTAGCATTAGCTAATTCTTGTTTTGTTACACCGATTTTGCTGATTTTTTTCCATTCTTTTAATAATAATTTTTGCGCAGCGGCAAAGTTTTCCGGTGTTGCCGAATAACCGCCCTCAATTAAAGCAACCGCATCTTTTTGAGTTAAATAGGTATAAACTCCATAAGTTAAACCTTCTTTTTCTCTAATAACTTTTGACAAACGAGAGCTCAAACCGGATTCGCCGAAAATATAATTTGCCAAATACAGCGGATAAAAATCGACGCTGTCCCGATATGTTCCCTTTGTCACAAAACGCGTCAGTGACTGCGCAGTTTTTAATTTAGTATTATATTCTGCTCCGGACGAATTAAACTCAATTTTTTGCAAAGCTTCATTTTGGCTTTTTTCAGGAAGTTTATTAAAAAATTCGGTCAGCAGATTTTTGGCTTCGTCTTCGCTCAGATCGCCGGTAATTCCAACTACCAAATTGTCTTGCGCCAATGAATTTTGCAAAAAAGCCCGTATTTCATCAACCGATATGCTTTTAATATCTTCGGCTTTTCCCAAACTGTTGCGGGCATAAGGGTGACCAGCAAAAATATCTTCTTTAAACTTGTTTGCCAAAACCTGCTGCGGATTTTCGCTCTGCATTTTCAGAGCCGTTAAAAGCTGCTGTTTTTTTAAAGCTACCGCTTCTTCATTCAAACTAGTTTCATATAAAGCCGAACACAGCAAATCAACAGCAACCGCCTGATTTTCTTTAGGAAACGCCACCGCGCCGCCGAAATCATCTGCCGAAACGGAAAATCCCAATTTTACGCCGTTTTCTTCAGCCGTAGTTTTAAACGACTGACTGTCATATTTGCCAGCTCCTTCCGTTAAAAGCTCAGACGCCAGCAACGCCAGCCCTTGTTTATTTTCAGGCTCATGCGCCGAACCTGCGTTTCTGAAAACAAAATTGACGCTGACAATCGGATTAGAATGTTCTTCCATAAAATAAGCCGACAAATAGCCTTGCTCGATTTTTATGACTTTAGCCGCAAATTTTTTGTTTTTTAATTCCGACTCATTCAAAATATGTTCAACGTTTATACTGCCCAAATCTTTGCACCGAATGCCTATCTGCCAGCCCGCGGCTATAGCTATCAGCAAAACAAACAAACGCTTGAGATAATATATTAAATTTCTTGGTTTTGCATGCTTAATCATCTTGTTTTTCTCCCGCGGCTGTCGTCAAAGGGAACAATTCGCCCTCCACTACAGATGAATCTAAAAACACTTCTTTTGCCGCCTGCAGCACGCCGTCCATTGTAACCGCATTTATTTTATCGGCATAGTTCTGCGCTTCTGCCAAACTAAAGCCATTTGTCAGCATATAGCCCAGCCAATAAGCAGCATCTTCGGGATTATCATTGGCAAACACCAAATCAGCGACCATTTTCTTTTTAACTTTTTCTAACTTTTCTGCAGTCAAATTTTGCAAAGCTTCGGCTCTTGCTTCTCGCAAAGCAATTTTCAGCGCCAGCATAGTTGTTTGAGGAGCCGGAATAGCCGAAAGAGAAAACACGCTGTTCGCCGAAGCGTTAAAGCTGTAATCTGCCGAAACGCCAACCGCAACTTTAAGCTTTTCCACCAAAGCATTATACAAAGCCGAGGTTTGCCCGCCGCCTAAATATTCTGCCAGCACCATATAATCATATATTTTATCATTCAGCGTTTCAGTGTCCGGCAGCAAATATTTATAAACCAGTTTCGGCGTAGTAATTTGCGGAAGTTTCATTTTCAATCGTTCGTTAAATTTAACATTCTCCGCCGCGATTTTTTGTTTTACAATTTCTCTTGCCGGAATTTTGCCGTAATACTTTTCCGCCAATTTTTTAGCAGTCGGCACGTCTATATCTCCCGCCAAAACCAAAACCGCGTTGTTTGGAGCATAATAGCTTTGATAAAAATCACGCACATCTTCTGCCGTCAATGACATAATTTCATCAGCCAAGCCAGTTACCGGATGTCCGTAAGGCGAATTTCCCCACAGCAAAAGATTCAAACGCTCGCCGAACGGAGCCGACGGATTATTTTCCACCACCTGTTTACGTTCTTGAAACACAATTTTCTGCTCGGCGGCAAATGCTTTTTCATCAAAGTTCAAATTCTGCATTCTGTCGGCTTCCAACGCCATCAAGGCTTCTAAACGGCTGACATCGGCAAATTCATGATATACCGTCATATCATAAGAGGTAAAAGCGTTGCTGTCGACGCCGTTTTCATGCATTGCCGAATTAAATTCCCCGTCTTTGACCTTTTTGGTACCGCGGAACATCAAATGCTCCAGCAAATGCGCGCTGCCGCCTTTGCCGTATTTTTCATCAACCGCACCAGCGTTGTACCATACCATATGCTTAATCAGCGGTGCTTTATGATTTTCTATCACCACCACTTGCAAACCATTGTCCAGTTTAAATTCCTTTGCTTTGAACAGCTCTTTAGCGCCGGCATTCAAAGGCAAAAGCAACGCTGCGGCAACTAAAATTTGATAAAATTTATTCATCTTCATTCAAATCTTCTGTTACTTCTACATTTTTAGGACGAACGCTGTATTCCGGAGGCAAAATCAGCGGCTGTTTTTTCACAATCTTAGTTTCATCAGGTCCTTGACGGGCAAAACCAAGCTTTTCTTTGGTCAAACCGCAAGCCGAAATTCCTAATACTACCATTCCTAAAACCAACATAAGACTTAGCTTTTTCATATTAAACCTCCTCGATTTTTTTCTTTTTATTTTCAAAAATTTCTATAGCAATCAAAATAAACACGCCCACACAGATAAAACTATCTGCCAAATTAAACGCCGGCCAATGCCAATTTTGATAGTGAAAATCCAAAAAATCCAACACCGCGCCAAAACGCACGCGGTCAATCACATTTCCCAAAGCTCCGCCAATAATCAAAGCCAACGCGGCTATTTTCAGCTCATTCTTTTCTTTTATCATCCAGCTGAACAAAAACGCCGCCACGCCAAGAGCAAACAAGCTTAAAACAATAGCGCCGGTCTGTCCGTGATTATTAAACATAGAAAAACTAACGCCGGTATTCCAAACCTTAACCCAGCTAAAAAAGCTTGTAACCGCCACCGGCAGCTCTTCTGACAAATTTGCAGATACAAAAAATTTACTGATTTGGTCAGCAATTATTGTTAAAACAATTACAATCAGCCCGAGCTTCACAAAATTTCTCCCCATACTTTAAACCTGACATAGAGTATACCCAAACGATTTAAGATGAAAAGACGGAATTTAAATAGTCTACAGATTTTTTTTGCTAAAACATACCTTTTTTGCGAAAGTAAATAATCACAATCAAGGTTGCCAGCACAGAAAGTGACAGCACCACCCAAAAGCCGTACTGCATATTTGCCGCCGGAACAGCCACATTCATTCCCCAAAAGCTTGCCAGCATAGTTGGAATTGACAGCACAATCGTGATAGCTGCCAAAAATTTCATCACCAAATTCACATTATTATTGATAATAGATGCAAAACCGTCCATCATTCCCTCTAAAATGGAGCGGTGCATATCCACCATTTCAATAGCTTGTTTATTTTCAACAATAACATCTTCCAGCAAATCAATGTCATCTTCGGTAAATGCCAGCAGTTTTGAAGTTGCCGGCGACTTTATCATACGAAGGATTTTTTCCAAAACCAAATGATTATCGCGCAGAGCCGTCGTAAAATAAACCAAAGATTTTTGAATTTCTATCAGCTGAAAAAGCTCTTGATTGTTGGTTGTTTGCTTCAAAGCGTCTTCAATATGCTCGGTTTTACGGTTGATAATTGCCAAATAGCGCAGATAAAACTGAGTGATTTTATATAAAATCAGCAGCATAAAGCGCGTGCGCTCACGCGTATCAAAGGTTTTTGCCGTATTTTTATTAAAAGCCCCAAGGATTCGGTTGTCTTTAGAACAAATAGTCAAAAAGTTTTTAGCCGAAAACACCAAACCGCAAGGCAACGTATCAAAATTACCCTCTTCGTCCAGCAGCGGCAGATTGATAATTGCCGAAAAGACTCCGTCGTCAACTTCAGTGCGCGAACGTTCATCGGCATCCAAAGAATTTTTCAAAATATCCGAATCGACCTTCAGCATAGAAGAAACCTGTTCAATTTCTTCTCCTGTCGGGTTTATCAAACTAAACCATGCTTGGGAAACATTACGAGACTGCTTGAGCTTGACTAATTTGCCGCCGTTTTCAGTTTTATAAATTTTCAACATAGCCAGCCCACTCCTTTGACAAATATAAAGCAAAGTCAGTTTTTTATGGTGCGGCCAAGAAGACTTGAACTTCCATGAACTTAGTTCATAACGACCTCAACGTTACGCGTCTACCAATTTCGCCATGACCGCAGCCCCAAAAAACACCTTACAAATAATATAATCTTTTTAAATAATCAAGCATTTTTTTCAACGGTGCAAAAAAATCTAAAAAAATATTGACAAAATAAACAGAATATGTTACCTATTTGTCATAAAGCAAATTTTTAACACTATTTTTAATCCTTTATTTTTCTACGTTATGAAGAATTTTGTTTTTTCTTTGGTAACAATGTTGGTAATATTGTTCACCAGTGTTGGTCTTTCATCTTGCGGTAACGGCAACAAGTCTAAAACCGCAGAGCCTGACGCATTGACCGAGTCTTCTGAGGATATCGGCGATGTTCTGAGTCAGGTCGACTTGTTTGACGGCTACGTCATCTTCCAGTCCTCTATCGTGCCCTTTGGCGAAACTGAATCCAAGGTACGCGCCGGTCTGAAGAAAGATGGCAAGCTCCTCATTGAACCTCGGTTTGCAAACATCTCTTATGATGCAAATCTCAAGGGCTTCAAGTGCTATACTGACACCAAGCTGTACACTGTTGCCGACATGAACGGCAAAGTGCTGCGTGAAGGTGGATACGAGCGTGTCGAGCGTGAGAATGACGGCGCCGTCTATCGTTTCTTCAACAAGGACAAGATGGCTGTCTACGTCGCTAAGGCTAAAACCTCTTGGGGTATGTACGAAAAAATAGTTGTGACCGACCATTTCGTATTTCTCAAGGAGAACAACCTCTGGGGTGTGAAATCTCTAGACGGAAACTATGAGTTTGACAGAGCTTATAACAGAGTTTACGTTGTAAACTACAAGTCCGCCAAAGACTTTGCTGTTGTAACATGCATCGAAGGCGAATGGAAGCTCTGCGATCAGGACAATGCCTATTACAACGCTTCTGAGGCAGAAATCAAGAAGCTTGTTAAATTCCCTGTCGGCGAACCTGTCGGTGAGCTCGATTATGCAAAATTCTAACTTCTGAAACAAACAAAGACACATTCTTAGCTGATTGTGTCTTTGTTTGTTTTTTAAAATTTGACAAAGTCTTTGCTTTTTGATATGCTAAGCAAAGTTAATCTATAATTATTAAATTTTTTTACCATGGTTGATAAAGTTAATCGCACATCTTCTGATGCTGTTGAAAACGGTTGCAACGACCTTTTCGACCCGTATGATTTGTTGGGACAAGGTGTAAAAAATTCTAAGTCTTCGGCTTGGCACGGTAACAAAGATTTGCCGCAAGCTCAAGACCGTCCGCGCCAAAACCGCCGAGATGACTTTCTCTAAATTAGAGCCTATCAAAATCCGCTTTTTTAAAGGCGGATTTTTCTTTTTATAAGCACTTTTTTAATAATCGCCACCTTATAATACGCCATTATTTTGGAGAGATGGAATTGTTTGAATATAAAGTAAACAAACCGCGCAAGCCGGCAAAAAATTTGATTGTTTTTTTACATGGTTACAATGATTGTGTTGAAAATCATGCCGATACTTTCACAACCTTGCGCAAACAACTCTCAAACAGTTATGTGGTTATGCCCCGAGCCGCCGATGTTTGCGAAAAAAATCCGCTTCAGTTTCAATGGTTCGGCATGCAGCAATACGATTCGGAAAATCTGCGTTCTAAGCCGGAAACTGAAACCAAGCTCATCAATGCCATCTATAACAAAACCGCGTTTACCATAAACGCCGTGGCTCGGCAAATAAATAGTTTTATTGATGAATTGCAAAAAAAATACGGCATTGACAATGCGCACACCTATCTCATAGGCTTTTCTCAAGGCGCCATGCTGGCTTTATATACCGCAATCAGCCGCTCTGCCCAAATCGGCGGAGTTTTTGCCATTTCCGGCTTAATTGCCGGACGCAAGCTCTTGGCAAAAAAAGTAAATTCTTTACCGCCGGTATATCTTTTTCACGGACGTAATGATTCAAAAGTTCAGTTTAAAACCCTTAACTCTACTATTTTTTGGCTAAAGCGCCATGGATTGGCTGTCAAAATTTTCACCTATGCTGAACTGACGCACCATGTAACTCAGCAGGAAATTGCTGAAATTTGCGCCGTTATCAACAATCAAAGCCGCTGAATCTACACATCTTTAACATAAATCAGATACCACCGGTGCAAAACCATCATGCTAAGCAGATAATAGCATAGTTTCCAGCTGGAAAAATCCCGCGTAACTTCCATATAGTCCATCTCTCAAAACCTTTACTAAATTTAGAATATTAAATTTTTAACTCTTATTATTACGAATCGGATAATAACATATTATTACTAAAATTCAATCAAAAAGTTATATTTTTTTCTTTTACAGATTTAAATTAAAAAAAGAGACCCACACCTAAAATGTATGCGTCTCTTTCTTTTGGCTCTAACGTCTAATTATTTGCTAAAGTCATAAATATCCGAACCGTCATCAGGCAAAGCCGTAGCCGTATTTTCTGCAGCAGTTCCACCTGGCAGAGGTTTGCAAACCTCAAAATAGTTCACGGCATAACTGGTTAAAGCCAGCGCGGCAATCGGCAGCACCACTTTTTCAAACGGAAAATGGGCATGTCCGCCGTTTTTTGCCTTCATCCATTGATAAAACACTGAACTATAGGTCAATACGGCTGCGCCAAGTAATGTGCAAAACAAAAACGGATCAAGATAAAAAACTAAAATCGGTTTCGGAGTATAAGTCAAATCCTTAATATACACACCGGCAATCATTGAAAGCGACAATATAATTAAAAGCTGGTTGCGAAAGGCAAAATTCCAGCCTTTTTTATCGCACCACAAAATTGTCCAATAGCCGACAAGCATCAGCAAAGCGCCCGCCCAAACAGCAATCACGCTGTCATCAACCCCCAAGTTGCGGGCAACTTCCAAACCTACGGCAACTCCCACCGTGCAAACCGCGCACGCCGGATTAGCATAACTCGGCACAACATAAAAAATAGCAGCGGCAAGAGCCAAACTGAAAAGCAACATATTTTATTCTCCTTTGTTTTTTTCTTACCATACGTAATTTAGCAGATAAATCAACATATTTTTTACAAACACACAAAAGAAAACCGCCGACGGAGCTATCGGCGGATAAGGAGAAACAAACTATAAAATATAACTATCCGTTTACCACGGCGCGGCGCTGAGCCATTAGAACAGCGGTTTTAGCAGAACTACTCTCATATTCTTCCGGATGTTTTTTCTTAAAATCTTCTTTAAATTTTTTAGGAGAGCCAAAGCCTTCTTGCCGATAAGTATTAGCAACCATCGCCAACATACCGTCGGTAGAAACATCTTTTCCGGCAATTGCATTAAATTTAGCAATAGACGCGCTCATTTTAACAGCCGATTCACTATCCGGTAAATTCCGGCTTTTTAACCCGCGCTTAGAGTGAGAGTGCTTAATAACGGCACTGGCTAAATCTAACAGTCTGCTTTTATCTTTTGCGGCATTTTCCAACAATTTCATAAATTGCTGACCAGCAGTAATTTTTTTCTTTTCAGGCATCACACACCTCCGTTTTCATAATTATATTTTATGCTTTCAGCATATCATAAAAACGGCTGTCATGCAACAGATTTTTTTAGTGGTTGCGTTCTATAATAAAGCGGGCAAGTTCTTGTAAAACTTCAGCTTTTTTACCGAAAATTTCAACATCTCTGATTGCTTCTTCCGTAAGTTTCAACGCCAGCTTTTTAGCCTCTGCCGTCCCAAAACGGCTGACAATAGTAAACTTGTTTTGAGATTCGTCTTTATGCAAAGTTTTTCCAACCAAATTTTGGTCGCCTTCAAGGTCCAAAATATCATCGCTGATTTGAAAAGTCTGCCCAATTTTACGGGAATAGAAGACCAATGCCTGACGCTGTTCCAGCGGCGCTTGCCCCAGCACGGCACCAGCTTCGCAGGCATAACGCAGCAAACGACCGGTTTTCATTTCTTCCAAACGGGCAATAATATCTTCATCGCCTTTATCGGTTCCGGTTGGCTCTGCATACAAATCCAAAGTCTGACCAGCGACCATGCCGCCAAAGGCTCCGGCGGCATCAGACAGCAGCTGAACCAAGGTCAAACGGATTTCCGGACGTATTTCCAAAGCTGATGACAGCACTCTGAAAGCATAAGTTAAAAGCCCGTCTCCAGCCAAAATTGCGGTTGCCTCATCAAATTTTTTATGACAAGTCGGATTGCCGCGGCGCAGGTCGTCATTATCCATTGCCGGCAAATCATCATGAATTAGCGAATAAGTATGCAGCATTTCCAAAGACGCCGCTGCCGGCAAAGCTGTTTTATAATCCACATCAAACAAAGCCGCGCATTGACAGAGCAAAAACGGACGCAGGCGCTTGCCGCCGTTCATCAGCGAATATCCCATTGCTTCAACCACTCGCCTTTCAGCTCTGTTCGGCAGCAGAAAATATTGCGCCAAATCAGCATTAAATTGCGCAGAAAATTCTTTCAAGTTTTGTTTGATGTCTGTCATTATTCCTCCACCTTGTCTAAAGGTTCTGTAGAAACAACACCTTCCGGCGACACATTTATTTTTTCAATTTTCAGCTGAGCGGCTTTCAGCTTTTCTTCACAGAATTTTTTTAAGGCAGTTGCTTTTTCATAGGCTTCAACCGCATCGTCAAGTTTTATTTTTCCGCCTTCCAGCTCACGGACAATACTTTCCAGCTGAACCAGTGCGTCTTCAAAGCTCAATTTGCTTAAATCTAAATCTTTCATTTTTTTCTCCATTTGCAGACAGCTTAGCTCATTGTATTATTTTTACAACGAGATTCTGCAACTTATTAAACTATTTATCACCCAAAACCGTGCTTATGATTTATATAAAATTGCCGTAAAAGATGCTATATTAAAATTACTATGAATTTTCATAGTTTTATTCCTGACAAAATAGGTTTGCCGTAAAAAAGCGGCAGACCTTGACTTTGCTTGACTGTTAAAAAAATCGGGTATATACTGCCAAGAGTTTAATATGTAACAGGAGTTTTATTTATGGCAAAGATTGCATGGCGCGCCGGAACATTGATGGCGCCGCTGCCGCCGGTTTTGGTTTCTTGCGGCTCAATGGAAAATCCAAACGTGATGACGGCGGCATGGACGGGAATTTTGTGCAGCGACCCCACATTGGTATATGTTTCGCTGCGTCCGTCGCGTTACAGCCATGAAATTATCAGCCAAACCAAAGAATTTGTTATCAATCTGCCGACTGTTGCGCTGACAAAACAGGTTGATATGTGTGGCGTAAAAAGCGGACGCACTGTCAACAAGTTTGAACTAACTGGTTTAACCGCCGCTCCGTGTTCAAAAATAGCCGCGCCGCAAGTTTTGGAATCTCCGATTTCTTTAGAGTGTCGGGTGCTGGAAATTAAACACCTCGGCACAGAAACTCAGCCAGCGACGCATGATATGTTTTTGGCAGAAGTTTTAGCTGTCAATGTTGATGACAAATATATTGATGAGAAAAACGCTTTGCATTTGGAAAAAGCCGGACTGCTTGCCTATGCCCACGGCTTTTATTACGCTTTGGGCGAACAGCTCGGCAAATTCGGCTGGTCGGTAGAAAAAGACGCCACCAAACGCAAACGTGCCGAAAAAGAAAAAGCCGAAAAAATCCAAAAGAAAAAAACTTTTTCCAAACGCAGCGATTTTAAGCATAAAGATTTTAAAAAAGACGACAAAGAAGATAAAAAAGATTTCAAGCCGCACCGCCGCAAATTCGGCGACGTCAAAAAATTCAAATCTGACGATCGAAAAACTTTTAAACGCGGAACCGCAGAACGCAAACCGTTCAACAAAAGAAAACCGGCAGAAGCCAAACCTGTTGAACACAAAGTTCCCCGCAAAACTTTAACCCTCAAAAAATAGGTGCTGCATGGCGGATAAAAAAGTTGTCTTTACGGTTAATTATAAAAATCTGTCGGTTTGTGATGAATTTAACGCCGACAAGATACAGTATCCGCTAATTCTTTCCATACCGCACAGCGGCACGGTTTTTCCGCCGGAATTTTTACAGAATGTGCGATTTGATGAAAAGACGCTGCGCCGCAATGAAGATTTGCTGGTTGACGAATTGCTGCAAGGTGCAATCGCCAAAGGTCTGACCGCCCTAAAAATGAATTTGAGCCGCACTTTTGTTGACTTAAACCGCGACAGGCTGGAGCTTGATCCCACAATGTTCTATAATTATCCTAAAGAAAAAGACATTTTATATGACAAGCATTGCCGCGTCGGCTTAGGCGTAATCCACCGTATCAACTTCAGGCGGGAGAACCTTTATGACGGCTTGCTGGATTATAACGAAGTCGAGGCTCGTTTAAGCAATGTTTTTGACGCCTATCACAACCACCTGCAGCAGCTTATCAACAAATGCCTAAAAAAGTTTGGTTTCTGCGTAGTGCTGGATTGCCACTCCATGCCGTCTAAAATTTGCTCCATTATTGACGATCGTTCCGGCATTGATGTTTGCTTGGGCAATTTATTCAGCCAAAGCTGCCCGCAGGAATACAGTGATTTCCTCGCCTCGCAGTTTTGGGATTATAATTACAGCGTGCAGGAAAATTGCCCTTATTCCGGAGCCTATATCACTTTTAACTATTGCCAGCCCAAACGGAAAATGTATACGCTGCAGCTGGAACTTAACCGCGCGCTTTACGCCGATGAGGCAAATTTGTGCAAAAACGCCGAATTTGCCGAAGTTGCAGACGAAGTAAGCTCTGCCGTTGTTAACTTTGCCGAATATTTGAAACGAATGTAGTTTCTTCTGCCGGTAAAAACATTTTTAATCCCCTGCATTTACAACTTATCATTGACATATACAAAGCATATGTGTAATATAAATACGTTAAAACACAAAACGGAGAAAAAAATGAAAACTAAACAATGTCTCTCTCTCTGCAAATTCTGCATTTTGGAGAGCTCAAATGATAAAATTAAACAATGCCGGTCGTTCAATGATAGAAATGCTGGGCGTGCTGGCGATTATCGGCGTATTATCCGTGGGCGGCATTGCTGGCTATTCTAAAGCCATGCAAAAATTCAAAATCAACAAAATGATAGAAGACTACAGCAATCTTACTTTCAATTTGGTAGAAAATTATCCAAACTTGCTCAAGTCTTATTCTTCCATAAAAACTAAAGACTCTGAACTCTACAACCTTGCCAAAGATATGGGCTGGCTTCCTGACAGCTGGAAACCGCTTGTTAGCTCAAGAACAGTCTATCTTAACGATGGTCACAACAACCTTACCCATCTGTTTATGAGATATGACTCTGACACTGATAAAAGACGTGTTATTATAGATATATATATTGGACGGAATATAGATAATTTAACCGAGCTTCCGCAAGTTTCTTTAGAAAGCTGTAGGGCTATTTTCAGCAACTGGCTGGTTTCTATGGCTGATGTCATTTATTATGCCGGTACAGAAGGTTCGGTGTCTACCTATTTTTATGGCAATGCCGCCTGCGGCGGCGATAAAAAATGTCTGTCTTCAATGACTTTAAGCGACATTAACAACCTCTGCAAAGCTTGCCAAACCGATCAGGGTACGGATAATTTTGGTAAATGTTACATCGCCGTAAACTTTTTACCATACTAAGATTTCCTGAATATAAAAATAAAGCTCCGAAAATTCGGAGTTTTATTTTTATTTTGTTAATATATTTTTAAATGTTGCAAATTATTATAACCTATAAATTTAAATACGAGGATAAAATGAAAATCAAGCTATTCAACCTTTCTCTCTCTCTCTCTGTAAATCCTGCATTTAGGAGAGCTCAAATGATAAAATTAAACAATGCCGGTCGTTCAATGATAGAAATGCTGGGCGTGCTGGCGATTATCGGCGTATTATCCGTGGGCGGCATTGCTGGCTATTCTAAAGCCATGCAAAAATTCAAAATCAACAAAATGATAGAAGACTACAGCAATCTTACTTTCAATTTGGTAGAAAATTATCCAAACTTGCTCAAGTCTTATTCTTCCATAAAAACTAAAGACTCTGAACTCTACAACCTTGCCAAAGATATGGGCTGGCTTCCTGACAGCTGGAAACCGCTTGTTAGCTCAAGAACAGTCTATCTTAACGATGGTCACAACAACCTTACCCATCTGTTTATGAGATATGACTCTGACACTGATAAAAGACGTGTTATTATAGATATTTATTTAGGAAAAAATGTCAACAACTTCAGCTCCACTTCTGAATTTCAGCTGGATGTCTGCCTAACGTTTTTCAATAACTGGCTAAAGCCGATATCATCCGTATTAGGATATGCCGGCGTTTATACCACCAATTATGAAACCGCAATAGGCAGCTATTTTTACGGCAACACAAATTGCGGAGGCGATAGAAAGTGTTTGGATACCATGACTCTTAGTGACATTCAAAACATTTGCAAATCTTGTCAGGAAGATAGTAAAGAGTGCTATATAGCTGTAAACTTTCTTGAATACTAACAAGATACCTTTAATAGCATTGACAATAATGTGCTGATATTTTATCTTTGGTCTAAATTGTTATTTTTATGTAAAATTAATTGTTATGCGTATGAAAGATATTGTTAATGCTTTTAAGATTATTAGCGAGGCTCAACAAGGTAATGTCAAAAATCTGATTAAGGATATCGGATTAAAAATGTATCAGCATCTGGTTGCCATGGGTTTTATCAAAGAACATCAAACAGTGGGCAATGCAGAAAAACTTTGGAAACTTACCGCAGCCGGCAAGACTCTAGCAGAGTTTTATCGTGAGCCGACAGCTTTAGAAAAAGAAGATGGTCGCCTTTTAGCGGGTTTAGGAGTTTAAAATAAAAGTCTGATGTAAAAAACATCAGACTTTTATTTTTGGAGTTAGAAATTTCACACAGCTATTTTTAATGTACCAGCAGACGGGATTTTTCACGGTTCCAATCACGTTCTTTAGCCGTTTCTCGCTTGTCATAGAGTTTTTTACCTCGTCCTAAACCGATTTCCAGTTTAGCTCTGCCGTGATTGTCAAAATACAGTTTCATAGCAATCAAAGTAGCCCCCTTGCGAGCCAAAGCGTTTTGAATTTTGATAATTTCTTTATGATGCAGCAAAAGTTTGCGGTTACGGCGCTCCACATGGCTTTCATAGCCTTTGTTGGCATATTCGGCAATAAATATGTTTGACATATAAACTTCGCCCTGCTCCACCATGCCGTAAGCATCGTTAATATTGGCATGTCCCAAGCGCAGCGATTTAACCTCTGTTCCAGTCAGCACCAAACCCGCCTGAAAAACCTCGTCAATCACATAGTCAAAATGCGCACGGCGGTTTTGCGCCACCTGCCCTGTCGAAATAAAATCAGATTTTTTCTTTTTTTCCGCCATTATTTCACAGCTTTTAACGACGGTTCTGCCGGCTTGTCTTCTACTGGTTTAGGCTCTGTTTTCGGCTGTTCTGCCGGTTTTGCTTGAGCTACCGCCGGTCTTGTCTGAGCTTCCGGACGACGTGAACGAGGCACGCAGTTGCCTTCAATATAAGCCCCCGGCTCTAAAGCAATTTTGCTGTAATATGCATTGCCTATTAAGCGCGCATTGTTAGCCACAAACAGCTCGTCTGTATCTATCACGCCGTTAATAGTACCGTATACGCTCAACGATTTAGCCTTTATATCGCCGACGATATAGCCGCGGGTGCCGATAATCACTTCATTGCACATAACATTGCCTTCAAGTTTGCCGTCGATATGAATAGTATCTCCGCCCCAGATATCGCCCTTTATTTTAGTGTCACAGCTGATAATGCTTGGCACCGGCGTATTAGAGCCGCGGCTCATACGAGCAATTTTCAAATAGATTAAACGTTTTAAACTTCTCATTTTTATCTCCTTAATTCAGGCTGTTAAGAGTGATAAACGCGACCGGATTAACATTAGCTCCGCGAAACAAAACTTCATAGTGCAGATGATTGCCGGTTGCACGTCCGGTACGTCCCACCTCGCCAAGCGCTTGGTTATAGGCAACTCTGTCGCCTGTTTTCACATAAATTTTACGCATATGCGCATATTTGGTCACAAAACCGTTTCCGTGATCAACCACCACCAAATTGCCATAGCCGTTTTTTTGATAACCGGCAGAAACAACTCGTCCGGCAGCTTGAACCGAAATTCTGCTGCCGGCTGCGGCTCGCATATCCAAACCTTTATGATTTGCCAAATAAGCCTTAAACGGATCTTGTCTTGTTCCAAACGGAGAGCTTAGCTGATAGCGGTAAACCGGCTTGCCCAGCGGCACGCCTTTCATCGCCTGCTTATAATTTTCCAGCGTATCAATTTGCTTAAACGTTGCCGACAATTTATTAAGCAGCTCGCGGTTTTCTATTTTCATACCCTGAGCCGGCTCATACACACCGCCTTTGCCTTCTTTGACATTTGCCAGCGGATTAAAATATTTATTTTTTACTTTCAAAGACTTATTGATTTGCGTCAAAGAATTTTTAATTTGATCTATTTCCCGTCCCGAAAGCTTATGAATTTTATCCAAAATAGCGATTTCCGCCGTTTCCAAACCTTTTACAGTTTCTTGCAAGCTGGTGATTTTTCCGCCCAGCTCTTCTATTTTTTGCTTTAACTGGGCATTTTCGGTCTGCACCATATCTTTTTGCAGCAAAGCTTCTTTTTTAGTAACTTTTTCTTCCACCTTTTCGGCATCAATCCAGCTTTCGGAATCAGCTATTTGCTTGATTTTATCTTCTACCACTAAGGCTTTTTCTTTGTAGTTTTTAATTTCTTTCAAACCGTCGCCGGCTTCATCTATGGAAGACACCACACTTTTTAAATTATTTTGCAACGCCGTAACATCAGACATCAAATCCATATAGGCATCACGGGTTTTACCCAATTCTTTTTCTTTGTGATGAATAATAGAGGCAGATACATGATAAAAATAGTAATTATAACCCGACCAAGCAAACACCGCCGCAAAAAGCATAAGCATAAACACCTGTAAACGATGGGAGATGTTAAAAACTTTAGCTCGTCCGTTACTGCGGAAAATAATTTCTTTATCAGCTAAAAAAGGCTTTTTTTCAGTATAAATAACCTTTTGCTTTTTAAATTTGAATTTATTTTTTTTCAAAAGTTTTTTCAAAAAATTATTCCTTTAATATCACACAGTTATAATTCAACCGATTTATATATAACAGAAAATTAAAAAAAATAAAGCATTTTTTAGCAGTTGAAGTATTAAATGTGAACAAACGCCTAACTCATTAGCTTTACAAGGCTTTTCCCTACTGTTTTGTGCACATTTTTTTATTTTTTGCTCCATAATTTTATAGATTTTTAATAAAAAAATTTTTATATTGCGTTATAAACATATGTGAAAGGTCTGACAATGAAAAAATATCTAATTTACGGAATTGCCGTTTTGGCGATTATCGGTATCAGCTATAAATTGCTGAACCGCAGCACTGGCGGCACGGTTTATAAAACCCAAAAAATAGAAACCGGCGACATCATGGAAAGCATCACCGCCTCCGGCACCATCAACCCGCTTTCCACCGTTTCGGTCGGCTCGCAGGCTTCCGGACGTATCGCTGAAATTTATGTCGACTATAACTCGGTGGTAAAAAAAGGACAGCTTTTGGCGCTTATCGACCAAGAAAACGCCAAAGCCACGGTGCAGCAGCGCGAGGCTGCTTTGGAAATTGCCAAAGCGCAGGTTGCCGTAGAAGAAAACAATATCAAATACTATAAAAAAGCGCTGAACCGTATTTCTAAACTGAACGCCTCCAAATATTCTACCGAAAAAGACTTGGAAGCCGCCGAGCGCGACTATGACAACTCGGTTGCGCAGCTGGCTTTGGAACAAGCGCAGGTCAAACAGGCGCAAGCCTCTTTGAACTCAGCCCAAACCGAACTTTCATATACTGAAATTAAAGCTCCGGTTGACGGCATTGTCATTTCCAAAGCCGTGGAAGTCGGACAAACCGTGGCCGCCAGCTTTGAAACTCCGGAACTTTTTTCGGTTGCCGAAGATTTAACTAAAATGCAAATTGAAGCCTCGGTAGTTGAAGCCGATATTGCCAAAGTTAAAGAAGGTCAAAATGTACGCTTTACCGTTGACAGCTATTCCGATGACTATTTTTACGGCACCGTTACACAGGTTCGCAACGAAGCAACCACAACCTCAAACGTTGTAACCTACACTGTTGTAATCGGCATAGATAATACGGAGATGAAACTTAAACCGGGAATGACCGCCAATGTAGAAATTATCACCGCCGAAGAAAAAGACGTTATGCTGGTTCCAAACCAAGCTCTGCGCTTTTATATTGATGACAGCGACAACGCCAAACGCTATAAAGATCGCGGCGTATGGATTATAAAAAACGGCAAGCCGGAACGCGTAGTGGTTAAAATCGGCGTCAGCGATGAAGATAACACGCAAATTTTGGAAGGTGATATAGAACTTGGCGATGAAGTGATTATCGGCAAAGAACTTTCCGCCGCTGACACGCAAAAAATGAGATTAAGGATGCCGCGTTAATGAAACCGCTGATTCAATTAAAAAACATCCATAAAAGCTATCCGTTGGACGGCTTTGATTTGGAAATTCTCAAAGGTATAAACTTAGAAATCCAAGCCGGAGAGTTTGTGGCAATTATGGGACCTTCCGGCTCAGGTAAATCTACCTTGATGAATATTTTAGGCTGCTTGGATACGCCTACTTCCGGTGAATATATCTTGGACGGCGAAAATATCGAACACTTGAGCGGCGACCAGCTGGCGGAAATCCGCAACCGCAAAATCGGCTTTGTGTTTCAGGGCTTTAACCTGCTCTCCCGCACTTCTGCCATAGAAAACGTGGAGCTGCCGATGGTTTACGCCGGCGTGCCGGATAAAGAACGCGAAGAACGCGCTGCCAAAGCTTTGGACAGCGTCGGTCTGCACGAGCGTATGCACCACCAGCCAAACCAGCTTTCCGGCGGTCAGCAACAGCGCGTCGCCATTGCCCGCGCCATTGTCAACGAAGCTCCGATAATTTTTGCCGATGAACCAACCGGAAACCTTGACACCAAAATGAGTGTGGAAATTATGGACTTGTTTACAAAGCTAAACGAAAAACTGCACCGCACCATTATTTTGGTAACCCACGAAGAAGATATTGCCTTGTTTGCCAAACGCATTATAAAAATCGTGGACGGCGAAATCCACTCAGATATTATCAACACGAAAAGAGTTCAGAAATGATTGAGTTAAAGACAATTTACAAAATTGCTATCCGCGCCATTCAAGCCAACAAAATGCGTTCGGTTTTGACCAGTTTAGGTATCATTATCGGCGTGGCTGCGGTTATCGTTATGCTGGCAATCGGCAACGGCGCGCAGCTTTCCATTCAAAAGGAAATGCGCAGCATGGGCACCAATCTGATTATGATTCGCTCCGGCTCTTCTACTTCCGGCGGCGCGCGTATGGGTCACGGTTCGCAGCCGACCTTAAAAAACGGCGATGCCGATGCCATTCAAAACAAAATCGCAGCCATTCATTTGGCAGTGCCTGTGGTTAATGACAGCGGTCAAATTGTTTACGGCAACGCCAACTGGGCAACCAACATTGTCGGCACCGACAACCGCTATTTTGAAATTAAAGAATGGGATTTGGCTTTTGGGCGCGAATTTTCGGAAACCGACATCAAAAACGCCAACAAAGTGGCTATTTTGGGACAGACCGTCGTTAAAGAACTGTTCGGGGACATTGACCCGCTGGGCAAAACTATCCGCATTAAAGGCTTGCCGTTCACGGTTATAGGCGCCCTTACCACCCGCGGACAAAGCGGTCCGGGGCAAGACCAGGACGATATGGTTTATTTGCCGCTCAGCACCGTTCAGAAAAAAGTTTCCGGCACCCAATTTCCGGATATGGTAAATATGCTGATGCTGCAAGCCTATGATGCCGAAAGCACTTATACTTCGCAAGACGAAATCACCGCGCTTTTGCGTCAGCGCCATAATTTGGGACTGACTAAAGACGATGACTTTACCATTATGAACCTGACGCAGTTTATGGAAATGATGCAAAGTTCAACTAAAATTATGACGATTTTGTTGGGATCGATTGCCTCCATTTCTTTGCTGGTCGGCGGTATCGGCATTATGAACATCATGCTGGTTTCGGTTACCGAGCGCACGCGTGAAATCGGTATTCGTATGGCAATCGGCGCCAAACGCTGGGATATCCGCCTGCAATTTTTGATGGAAGCCTTGATTTTGTCGTTAATCGGCGGCTTAATCGGCGTTATATTCGGTATCGCCGGTGTCTACATTCTGCCTAAACTAACCTCAATTTCGGCGGAATTAGCCGCATTTTATGTGGTGCTGCCGTTTAGTTTTTCAGGTATTGTCGGCTTGCTTTTCGGCTTTTTCCCAGCCTATAAAGCTTCGCTTTTGAACCCGATAAACGCCCTGCGCTATGAATAAAAATAACGCTAAAAAAAACTTCCGATATTTTCCTATCGGAAGTTTTTTTTATTCTATTGCAAATCATTAAGTAATTTTTTCATTTCCAACAACTTTGAACTGTCGTAGGCTTTGAAATAATCCTCAGAATTTTCATCCATATCGCGGCATAATCGGCTTAAAGATAAATAATCATAAAATTTATCGTCCCACTCCGCCTGCTCTTCTCCTATTTTTTCTTGAACTACCTCCAAAATAATTTGCCGACGGGTTTCATTCAAATCCTCAGTAATAATTTGCGGCAAATTTTGCTGCAATTTCTTATCATTATCCATAAGTTCAAAAAATTCTTGTAAATTATAGCCGTATTGCTGCAGCGCCGAATCAACTTTTTCTATTTCCTCGCTATATCGTTCTTGAAATTTCTGCGGAAAGTTCTGCAATTCATAACCGTTTGCCTTGCAAGCATAGCCATATCCTTTAACCATGCTATACACCATCATGCCGGCATAACCTGTCTGATATTTTTTTTGTAGATTCTGTTGCTGCATTTTATAAAATGAAACAACACCGACCAAAACAATCAGTGCCAACCTGAGATAGACTTTAGGATTTTTAAAAAAATTTATCAAACAATTGTTTGTCTTTTTAACTTTTGCCGTTTTTTCCTGTTCAGCCATCACAAAAATCTCCTTAATAATGATTTTACACTTATGCTTAGCAAAAATTTTTATATTCTGCAAGTTTTACATTTTTTGTTTGTTATTATCTTTTTTATTGACAAAATCTGCCTTTTTTGTTAATTCTAAAACAAATTTTATAATTTTGTTTTTTATTATGTCTTGTATGGCCTAGGCAATCATACATTTAAGACTAACGCCTCATAAATTTACTGTTTTATGGAAAAGTTTATGCTTGCAAGCACACTTTTGGTATGTGACGCTAATTTGCCAACCAGCTGCACATTTTTTTGGGCTGGTTCGCTGGTTTCAGAAAACGAGCACGTTGACGTCATTGCTTTCCGCACTAACACAACTTCCAACTTTAAGTCTATGCTTAAAAAGGATCTCGATGCGCTCAAGGCAATGAAGCAAACCGACAATGTTAAGGCACAAATAACCTTCATTCAGAATACTCTGCTCAAAATGTCAACGCCCGCGTTTATTCATACTCCAAAGCAAATCTTGCTTAATACCGTGGCAAAGGGCTTGAAATTGCCATCATTAATAGCTGATGATGTTGTTTATCTGTCCGGAGTATCCTCGATTAGCAAATAACCATACAAAAAAACACCATTGCACTAAAGCAATGGTGTTTTTTTAATAGTGTCGCCTCAAGCTTTGCTCGCTTCCAAATGTTGTTCATACAAGCGCTGAAGCTCCATATTCATCAGCTCCGGCTCATATGCAGCGGCAACCTCCAGCACGCACCAGTCCGACTGCCTCAGCTCACCTAAACGATAATCCACATACACATTTTCCAGCATATGCTTGAGCGGATAGTGAAACAACGGCGTCATGCTAAGGCTGTTGATGCGCGGTCTGATTTTCAAAAGCAAATCGCGGCTCATCGGGCTAAGGAAACCTCGATCAAATATAAAGTTAATCATATTTATCGAGATGCGTCCTGTAAGCGGAATAATGTCATAAACAAAAGCGCAGATTTCCTTATAAATTTGCGCCTGCTCCTCTTTTTCCTGTTTGGTATCGGCAGGCAGTGAATTGTAAATGGAAATAATCATCTCTTCCGCTTGATGATAGTACTTCTCACGGCGGCAGCCGTCCTTTTGATTGAGCAGCAAGCGAATTTCCGACACACCCAGCTTCACCTTGTTGTTCTTCATTGAAGCAAGGTGTTTCAGCGTCTGCTTCAAAAACTGCTTGTTTTCTTCAAACACCGCATCCTGCAGCACCATCTTAGCGCTCCACTTAGAAAAGTCTAGATGATTGCCGTCTTGTAACATTTCATACGCAGCGCGCCCGATTTCGTTTATCTTACGAACAAACTCGGTAGTTTTGCTAATAAGATACTCAACAGAATGATTGTTGTTCTTCACAAAGCTCTTGCGCATTTCGCCCAAAAGCTTGTTGTACTCGTTGTGATTAAACTCCTTGACCTGATGCAGTTTTTCTACAAACACGATAGAGTTCATATCATAACCATGGTGCTTGATATGGTCCCAAAACGTCCGCTGCATATTCAGATACAGACGACGTTCAATGGCGTCAATCTCGAAGATTTCATCTTCGAAATCTTCGAACTTTTCGCCATTTTTCATTCGCTCAACCGCCCAACGGCGAGCCACAGGCATAGACTTGGCAATTGCATCGCGTATCCAAACCTGCTTGTTAAAGGAAAAGCTTTTCAAAAACTCTCTAGGCGTCTTGATCTTGTCGACCGCATTTTTTGACTGCAGAAGACCGCCGACCAAAGTGCCTAAAAAAGCTCTTGCCTCAGCCATGTCCTTAACCTTTGAATCACTTGACACTAAATTTCTAATAATTGTCATACGCAAAATATTTTAAGTTTATAATAATTCAGTTACCAATATTAGAATAACGCTATTTTGCAGCCTTGTCAATATTTTGCCCTGATTTGTTTTTATTTATCTTTGAACTTTGGCTGTTTTTTGAATGTTCAGCTTGGGGATACAGCACTTTTTGTTCTATGGTTTTAACCGTTTCGGTGTGTTCTATTTTGACAATTTCCGTGTGGTAATGATCTATAATGTGCATAATTTTATGCCAAAAACCGGCTTCATACGCCGCAATAGTTCCCCATACCGCCATAAGGAACATTAAGACGGTAGATATACTTTCAGCTATGTCCAGTTTTTCTTTTAAACTATATTTCGGCTTTGAGTTTTGCATAAAAAATATGTAATCGCTCAAAGTCTGAATACAAATATGCTATTTAGGATATCCTATCGGCTGATGAGCGATAGTAAATTCATCTGCGCCCAAATTTAAAGCTTCCGCCGCAATTTCATCATTCGGCAAACCGCGGATAACCGTGCTCAGCCCTTTAGCCTCCGCATATAAATAAACATTCTGATAAGCCGAACCAGCATGGGCAAAACCCCACATTTTATCAGAACTGGTATATAGCAAATGAACTGGAGCCTGCAAAATAAAATCCTGCTTTTCCGCCAAATGCGGCAACAAATTTTTATCCGAAACTTTTTCCAGCAGATTCTCTTTTGCTTTATACAGCCAAGCGCCGTTGCTGTTCAGCACAAACACCTTCAGATTTTTATTATTGCGCGCTGTCGGAATGGTTATTTTGCCATATTGATTAACACCTACAGCACTCCATAAAATTTCACTCAAAGTCGTATCATCAATCCGCTTGTCAGCATCATAGTTTCTGCCCGACTGACGTTCATCTAAAAGCTGCATTAACGGCGCCGACTGCGTTTCTAAATCAGGCTCCGGAAGTTTTTTTACCTCAGCGGCACTGACATTAACCGCCATCATCATAAACGCTGCAAAACTGTTCAAAAAAAGTTTATTCATATTTTTTCCTTAATTGTTGTCAAAGTGTTCTTTTATAATTTTATATACGTCACGCATATTATCACTGACTTTTAAAGCCCCCGCCTTGGTGCAAGCAGCTGCATATTCCGGCGTGTTGTGCCCAGTGGCTCCGATATATGCGATAACTGGTATTCCAGCAGCAACTGCGGCTTTTATGCCAGCGGCAGAATCTTCCACCACCAAACAATTTTGCGGTTTATAGCCCATTTTTTCTGCTGCATACAAAAAAATATCCGGCGCTGGTTTTCCGTTTGCTACCATATAAGCCGTAAAAGTGTTGTGCTCGTCAAAATATTTGCCTAAACCGAGTTTTTTCACCTTTTTATTATGCTTTTCTATTGTAGCTCCGGTTGCCACGCATTGAGCAAAATTTTTATCATCTAAAATTTTTTCTATATCGACCGTCAGCACCAATTCCGAGGCAATCAGCCTGTCTTCATTTTGATGAATTTTATCCCAAAAATGTTCATCAAGCTTTATATTCGGAAAATCTTTTGCAAACAATTCCACTTTCGTTTTATCGGCTTTTCCTTCCAAATATTGCTTTTGCAAAGCCGCCGAAAGTTTTAAGCCATAGAGCTCCTGCAAAGTTTCGGTCCAATTTTGCACCCACAAATGCTCGCTGTCTGCCAAAACACCGTCAAAATCCCAAATCAGCAAATTTTTCTGCATTTACTTCTCCCCGTGTCGATATTCGTCTTTTAAAATCCACAATTGCGGACGTTCTGTTGAGTTATAATATTTTTTGACCAGTTCCATATTCCAAATATAAGCTTTTGGCTGCGGAATGTTAATCAGCAATTCGGTTAAAGGATAGTCTTTTATATTCATTTTTTGATACAAATACATCATGTCCGCATTATATTCAAACAGCTTTTTCTCTCTGCGTTCACTGAATGGAGTATTCTTATAATCCGACGCAAAAATTATTGTCGGTCTTTGTTTAAGAACAACCTCGTCCAAATCTGTTTTTTTCTCGGCAAAATTTGTTTCATACACATAGCCCGTATCGTTTAATAAGAACCAAACATAATTGCTGTCGGGACGGAATAAATTAGGGCTGTAATTGTGCGCATTCATAACCGTTTCATCAGCAGTGGTATGTTCTATAATAAATTTTATATCTTCTAAAGCGTTTTTTATTTGGTCGTTATAAATTCCGTTCTGAAAATTAGCATAGTTTTGTGAGCCTAAAATACAAACAAAGCAAAATAAAAACAAATTATATATTTTTTGCTTAAATTTTGACATATTCCTGAAAATGACCGACGCCGTTATTATTGAAGCCAATGCCAGCAGCAAAGAAAAATAATGCGGATACGGAGAAAAAGTCAAAAGCCTTGCTCCCAGCTCGCCGAAAAACAAAATAACCAAACAAAGAGCAGCCGGCTTTTTTATTTGCAAAAAATTAGCATATCCTAAAATTGCCGTGCAGGAAAGCACCGTTGCAAGCGGGGTAAAATGAACCGCGCCCCACCCGTTGGTAAAAGGCAGATAAATCAAGAAATTTCCCAAATTCAGCCGTATTCTATGCAAGCCGTAATATTGCACCAGCACGCTGTTTAAAGTGTAATTCAATTCTATATATTTCAGCAGCATTCCATGGCAGCATAGCCAAGCAATAAAACCAGCCGTTATAACCACCGGTAATATCAGCGCTTTGGCAAAATCAGCCGGTTTAATTTGCTTTTTTACTAACAAAATAAAAGTATATACCGCCAGCACCAGCAGTAATAATATAATTTTTTGCAAAAAGAAAAATGAAAGCGTAAATAACAAAAACGAAATAATTAAATCTTTGCCGCGCTTTTTCTCAAGATAGCTCAAATAATAATATAAGCCGCTCCAAAAGCATAAGTTCATAAACGTATCCGGACGAAATTCCGTAATATAGCGGCTGTCGTCATACCCAAGACAAAACACTAAAAACGCCGCCAGCCAAATTTGCCAGCCGCCAAGCCACTTGGTGATAATTTTATAAATATAAAACCAGCAAATCAATGAAGCCGCCACCGCAATAATCCGCGAAACATAGACAATATTCAGATTGTCATACATCAATCCGGCAACCGACGCAAACAAATACCACAGCAAAGGATTATGATGTTCAAAAAAATCAATATACGGTGTTTTGCCGCTCCACACCAGCCAAGCAACATGCAAATGCTCCGTCTCGTCTGAAGGATATCCTTTATAGAACATATCAAACGCAATCTGCGACAAAAGCAAAGCGACCGTCAAAAAGACCAGAACCGCTGTCAAGTTTATATTATTTATATTTATCTTCTTAATCATGCTTACACTATAAAATAACCAATAAACCTAAGTCAATTTATTTATCAATGTGTCCACGTTAAAATATATTGACCATTTTTATCCCCCGCCCTGCAAAAAATCACTTACATAAAAATTATTTTAAGAGTATATTCCGCAGTGTGTTATGTATTATTAAACAGGGAAAAAAATGAAACTTATTGAATTTGTAAAAAAAATTCCGGCGCGTCTGCAATGGAATTTATCTTGGCTTACAGTCGTTGAATTTATTTATATAGCGACAGTTCCGTTTATGCTAAAATATGCTGATGCCCAGCTTTTTGTAGAAGGCGGCTGGATAGAAAATCTGCAATTGGTTATTTTAGGCGCCGCGTTAATAATTGCTCTGCGCTCGCCCAAAGACAAAGCTTTGTTTACGGCTCTGTCCTTGGTTATTGTGCTTATGCTGATGCGGGAAACCAACTTGGGTCGTTCATATTTTTGTGAAAAATATTTATCGCCTGATGAAATCTGCCGCTGGAAAAAGATGAAATACGGTTTCATTGTTGAGCCCCTGCGCGACCTGTACGGCGTTTATATTCTCTACTATATATGGAGCAAAAAGGTCTATCAAACTATTTGGCAATATATTTTGCATGCTCCTGTTTTTGTTTGGGATTCCTTTGTGCTAATTGGCGCTGCAGTAGCAGCGACGCTTGCCGAATTTCCGTTTATAGATAATGAAATTCTTGAAGAAAGCTGCGAAATGTTGATGTATATCGCTTTTACCAGCCTTATTTGGAAATATTCGCGCCGCACCTAAAAATCCTGCAATTTTTTGCTTGCATTACAATATCAAAAGTTTAGCCAGCGTCATATTTTCTCCGTCAAAATTGTTTACAACTTGTTAATAAATATTGTAAACAGGCGCTAAAAAATTATTATCTTTACATATGGATTTTATTTTGGAGAAAACATATGGAAAATAAAGTAAGCAAAAAAACACTTATCGCCGGAATGCTCACTATAGGAATCGCCGTTATCGGCGGACTTGCTGGATATTATTTCAGCCGCGGCTATGAGCTGGGAAATTCTGACCGCGCCGTCAAAATAGCTTCAATTCAAGCTCCGGCAGCTACCGATTATTCCGGTGACGACAAAATTTCTCCGGACTATCTGTATGTCAACTTCAATCAGCCTGTGACTGATGCCGACAAAATCGACGCAAACTTTAAACGTGGAATATCCATCAATCCGGATATCCGCGGCAGCTGGCAATGGCAAAACCGCGATCAGCTGGCGTTTATTCCGGAAACCGACTGGCTGCCGAACACCTCCTATAAAGTAAGTTTAAGCAAAAATATTTTCAACACTCCGTCCCCAACCAAAAACCTAACATTTAAATTCAGCACCCCTATCTTCAGCGGCAGCGTTAGCGGCTCCGATTTTTATGAAGACCCGCGCGACCTTAAAAACAAATCTGTTACCGCCAGCTTTAAATTTACGGCGCCTATTGACACAAACCACTTGAAAGAACATATAAAAATTAAAACAGTAAGCGGCGATAATTATGATTTTGACTATAAGCTAACTGACCATAACACCGTTTTACATATTATATCCAAACCGGTGCAAATAAAAAATGAAGAAGATTTTGCCAAAATCAGCATTGTGAACCTTGGCAACAGCTATAATCAAAAAACTTTGGATAAAAACTTAGCAGTAACCGTCAAAATCCCTAGCAGCGATACTTTTTTCAAAATTAAACATACCGAGTCACGTATTGTCCGCAACGCTGAAAATGATAATCCCGAACAAGTCTTTATCGTAGATTTTACCACCGCCGTAAATAGCGATCAGCTGCAAAAAGCGCTGACTTTAAACTATGTAGATGAGAGCTGTCCTAAAGTAAATGAACAATGGTCAACAACCGACGGCAAAGAAAAACTGCTGAAAAAGATAAAAAAGCTGGAAATTTCGGCAATACCGCTGCCGTATGAAAATTCAAAATCTCACTTTTTCAAATATCACGAGCCGCAAAATAAAGGCTGTCTGATTGCACTGTTTGACAACAGTCTGACTTCGACAGAAGGCTTTAAGCTGGGCAAAGATAATTCAGACACCGCTCTTGCAACAAATTTTTCACCTTACCCGCTGGAAGCCGGCATTGTTTTTGACGGTTCCGTAATGTCGCTGCAAGGCAGCCGCAAAATCGCCTTTATCTCCCGCGGCGCCAAAGAATTAAACATTGATATTGCCCGCATAAAAGAAAACGATTTGAATCATTTGGTCACCCAAACCTATGCTTTTGGCAATTTTGAAACTCCGTATTTTGAAAATTATAATTTTTCGGAAGCTGACATTTCAGAAATTTTCAACAAAAAACTTTCCATAAACACCGCTAATCCGGCAGAAGCAAACTATTCTTCGCTTGACCTTAACGATTATTTTCAAAACCGCAAGGGCATATTTTTAATTACCGTCCAAGGCAGCAACGGCGATAGAAACAGTTTCGCCGACAAACGCCTGCTTATGCTTACTGATTTGGGTATTGTCGTAAAAGACAACGCCGACAAAACCCACAATATTTTTGTTTCTAATATTGCTTCAGAAAATCCGGCAGCCAAGGCTAAAGTACAGGTCTTGGGCAAAAACGGACTTCCGGTTTTAGAAGCTGTTACCAATGCGCAAGGCATGGCTCTAATACCTGATTTTTCAGAGTTCAAAAATGACAAATACGCGGTTGCCTATAAAGTTATTTTAGGCAATGATATTTCATTTTTGCCCATCAACCGCGAAGACCGCAAACTAAACTTGTCGCGCTTTGACATCGGCGGTGATTATATTGACGGCTGGGCTGCTCCTGAAACTTCGTTAAAAGGCTGTATATTCAGCGACCGCGGCATCTATCGTCCAAGTGAAAACGGACATTTAGGCATTCTAGTGCGTCAGGCTGACTTAAACACTCCGCAAAAACTCCCTTTTGAATTGACTATCCGCAAGCCAAACGGAGATACCTTAGCCACCAAAACCCTTCAAAGCAACGAACTTGGCTTTATGGAATATGAATTTTCACTATCTGCCGCCGCTCCAACTGGAGTATATTCGGTTGATTTATGGCTGAAAGGCAAAGACAATGAAGAACGCTTTGTGGCATACAACACTTTCCGAGTAGAAGAATTTGTGCCGGATACCTTAAAGATTAAGGCAAATTGGCAGCCGGAAGCACCTAAAGGCTGGAGCAATGAAAGCTTATTAAATGTTGCCGTCAACTTGCAGAATCTCTATGGCAATCCGGCAGCCGGACATATGGTGCAGGCAAAATACAGCCTAACCCCGACAACATTTAAATTTGCTGATTTTTCCGGCTATACATTCCGCAACCCGCAGCAAACTCAAGAACCCCGCAGCTATAACGATTCTTTAGCCGAAGTGCAAACCGACAAAGACGGAAACGCCGAGCTCTCGCTTGATTTAAAAAATTTTGAGCAAGGTCTTTATAACCTGCAGCTTAACATTGACGGTTTAGAAACCGGAAGCGCCCGCGGCACTGGTACAACCCTGACCACTCTTATTTCTCCGGCAAAATATTTGGTCGGCTGGAAATCTGACGGTGAACTGAACTATATCTATAAAGATTCCCAGCACGCCATAAAATTTATCGCCGTTGACAACAAGTTAGAGCCATTGGAATTAAACGATTTAACTTTGCAGCTCATCAAAAAAGATTACATATCTTCTTTGGTTGAACAAAAAAACGGAACTTACCAATATCAGATGGTTACAAAAGAAAACGTTTTGCAAAGCACACCGTTTTCAATTTCTGCCGCAGGGCAGAATAAAGAGCTGCCAACCGAGCAAGCCGGCGAATATATTTGGAAAATTACAAACTCCCAAAATCAGACTTTGGCAAAAGTTGAATTTTATGTTGCCGGAGCACTCAATCAAACGCAGACAAACGACAAAAACGCTAATCTGAACGTAAAGCTGAATAAGCAGGAATACTCCGCAGGAGACACGCTGGAAATGCAAGTTTCCGCCCCTTATGCCGGCTATGGCTTGATAACCATTGAACGCGACAAAGTTTACGCTTATAAATGGTTCAAAACCAACTTCCAAAACTTTATGCAAAACATTGTTCTGCCCGACGGCATAGAAGGCAACGCTTATATCAATATTGCTATTTTCCGCTCTTTAAAATCAGCTGAAATATATTCGTCGCCGCTCAGCTACGCCGTTGTTCCGTTCAGCATAAACAAAGAAAACCGCCGTTTGAATATAACTTTAAACACTCCGGCAACCGTAAAACCAGGAGAAAATTTGGTTATAAACTACAAGACTTCCGAACCGGCGCAAATCGTGATATATGGCGTAAATGAAGGTATCTTGCAAGTTGCCCGCTACAAAATGCCTGAATTGCTGGATATTTTCCTTGCTAAACGCGCCCTCCGCGTAGTTACCGAACAAATTATGGATTTGATAATGCCGGATATCCGCTTTTTGAAAAATTTGAGTTCAACCGGCGGCGACGGCGGCGAAGATGAATCTGCGCTGGACCGCAATATAAATCCATTTGCCCGCAAAACCGACAAACCAATTGCTTTTTGGAGCGGTATTCTGCCAAGCGGCAGCCAAGAATCTGCCTATACCTATGCCGTTCCGGCGGCTTTTAACGGCAGCATCAAAGTAATGGCGGTCGCCGTATCGCAAAACCGTTTTGGCAACACCGAGCAAAATGTTCTATCCCGCGGAGATTTTGCCCTTGTGCCGTCCGGTCCATTAAATGTGGCTCCAAACGATGAGTTTGTGATTGGATTAAGCATCGGCAATTTGGCAGAAAATTCCGGCAGCGATTACCAAATAAAAGTTTCTGCCAATGTTTCCGACGGCTTAGAAACTATTAGTGAAAATTCGCAAGACCTTACCGTTGACGAAAACGGCGAAGCCTCGCTGAAATTCCGTTTCAAAGCCAAAGATACTCTTGGTTCACAGCAAATCACCTTTACGGCGCAAAGCCTCAATGAACCGGAAAAGCACGCCATTATGCCGTATACTTTAAGCATTAGACCAGCTGTGCCATACAGCAATAAATTTAATTTCGGCATGGCTAAATCGTCCTACACCTTAAACAAGGCAGAAGATTTATACGAAGAATACCGCATTCAGCAGCTTTCCGCTTCCGTTTCGCCTTTGGTTTTGGCGCAGGGTTTGCTGAAATATCTGAATAAATATCCACATTATTGCACCGAGCAAACCATAAGCAAAGCCTTTCCGGCAATTGAGCTGTTCTTCAAATCTCCGGACTTAGTAAAAGGAATTGATGTTTATGCCTTGTTTGACGATGCTGTGCGAATTTTGCGTGAACGGCAGGTTTTAGTCGGAGGATTTACGGCTTGGAGCAACAGTGCCTTGGACGTTTCCCCTCGCGACAGCTTATATGCCGCACACTTTTTGGTAACGGCAAAGCAACACGGCTTTAATGTGCCGAACGGACTTTTAGATTCCGCCTTGGAATATTGCGAACAGACTGCTGCCGCTCAGCCGTCGTCGTTATCTGATTTCAATCCGGCATACGCTGCCTACATTCTGACCTTAAACGGCAACATCACCACTAATTATTTGCTTAATATTGAAGAGTTTTACAAAAATAATTATGCTAAAAACTGGCAGACAAATCTTGGTGCCGAATTTTTGGCGGCAAGCTATAAAATGCTGCAAGATGAAAAGCATGCCGACACTTTGACTGGAATGTATAAAAACAGCCCAAATGCACTGGAAAATGCCTTTAACATCTATCTGCTTGCCAAGCATTTCCCTAGCAAACTGAAAACCCTTGACCAGAACAGTATTGAAACCTTGCTGGAACCTTTATCCAGCGGCAATTTCACCACCTATTCGGCAAGTTGGTCGGTGCTGGCGCTCAATGCTTTTAACAATCAAGAAACCGATAAACAAATTGAATTTTCGCAGTTTACGCCTGTTTACACGCCTTTCCCGACTGTCGCTTATCTGCCTCAAACCAAAGATTTAAGCGTCAGCGCGCCGCAAGCTTTTTATTATGCAAACAGACAGCAAGGTTTCCCTAAATCGGCTCAAGTCAAAGCTGCCGCCAAGGGCTTATCCGTAAGCAAAGCCGTCACCGACCAAAACGGACAGCCTGTAACCAAAGCCAAACTTGGAGACATTTTGAATGTAAAAGTCATTTACAGCAGCCTAGGCAAAGAGCCTATTTATGATGTGGCTTTAACCGATTTGCTCGCCGGCTGCTTTGAAGTGGTTGACGGTTCGTTGAAAACCGCAAACGGAACCTACAGCACAGAAATTCGGGAAGACCGTATAAATGTGTATGCAACTGCCTTTGTCTATGAACAAAGTTTCAGCTATCAGGTAAAAGTGGTGGCTGACGGCAGCTTTGCTATGCCTCCGGTTTATGCTGATGCCATGTATCAGCCGCTGCTGCATGCTAATTCTGATTTAAGGAAAATAACGGTTGGCGAATAGATTTCATCAGTTTTGGCAAAAATTATGGCGCAAAAAAGCCCTACGGTTTACCGTTGGTTCTTTTGCCGCCATGTTTTTGCTGATGATGCTTATTCCAAAGCCTGATTTATATAACCGCTACAGCTTTTCCGGCGCTGTTTATGACCGCAGCGACAATTTGCTTAAACTGTCTTTGAGTCTAGACGATAAATATCGGCTTTTTACTCCGTTGCAAGATATTCCTCTTGAGGCACAGCAAGCTTTGCTGCTTTATGAAGACCGCGGATTTTACCGCCACTTTGGAATTAGCCCTACTGGTTTTATCCGCGCCGCTTTTGCCATGCTGACCGGCGGGCGCAAGCAAGGAGCTTCCACAATCACCATGCAGCTGGCGCGCATTATCTATCAGCTGAACACAACCACTGTTGCCGGTAAAACTGAACAAATTTTACGAGCTCTGCAAATAGAACTTTTTTATAGCAAAGCTCAAATTTTAGAGGCATATTTCAATGTTGCTCCCTATGGCGGAAACATTGAAGGTATCGGCGCCGCTTCGCTTATTTATTTCCAGCAGCCGGCAAAACAGCTTAACCTGCCGCAAGCCATTGCCTTAACGGTTATTCCGCAAAATCCGGCAAAACGCAATTTATTAAATTTTAAAAACCTGAAAAACAATGCGCTCGCCGCTAATCGCCTGAAAAAATTATGGCGGCAAAAATACAATCACCCGCAAAATGATTATCTAAATCTGCCCTTAGCTTCTAGAGTTTTTCTGCCGGATTTTGCCCCGCATTTTACCAGCCGTCTTTTAAGCCGGCAAAACGGAATTATCGACACTTCTTTAGCTTTGCCGCTGCAAACTAAAATCACAAAAATTTTACAGCAATATGTATCCGAACATAACAAACAAGGCGTTTACAACGCGGCGGCAATTTTGGTTGACAGCAGCGATATGTCTGTTTTAGCCTATATCGGTTCGGCAGATTTTTATAATCCCCAAATTTTTGGACAGGTCGACGGCATAACGGCACAACGTTCCCCTGGTTCAGCCCTCAAGCCGTTCATTTATGCTCTTGCCCTGCAAAAGGGGTTAATACACCCGTTAAGCATGCTGAAAGACGTACCCAGCCGCTATGGTTTTTATGAGCCGGAAAACTTTGACCGCACCTATTTTGGTATTCTAGATGCCACTCAAGCTCTGACATTAAGCCGCAACATTCCAGCCGTGACTTTGCTGGAGCAAGTCGGTGAACAAAATTTTTATAATCTTTTGAAAAACAGCGGCGTAAAACTGAACAAGCCGGCAAATTATTATGGTTTATCCATGGCTTTGGGCAGTGTTGAAGTCTCTATGGAAAACCTTGCCGCTATGTATGCCATGCTGGCAAACAACGGTCAATTTTCTAACCTGCAGTTCTCACGCCGCGACAAGCCGCAAACCAAACAATTGCTTTCGCCGGAAGCAGCTTTTTTAACTCGTTATATGCTCAGCCGCGAGCAACATTCTTCGGCTAAAATTTCATTTGCCGCTTCCCCTAAAGCTTTTTCAGCAGCTTGGAAAACCGGCACTTCTTACAGTTTTAAAGATGCGTGGACAGCTGGCATTTTCGGAAATTATGTTTTAGTGGTTTGGCTTGGCAACTTTGACGGCACGCCGAACCCCGCTTTTATCGGCAAAGACCTGGCGGCGCCGCTGTTCTTCAGCATTGCCGAACAAATAAGCAATCAGCAAAATAACTCTTTAACCGCCCCGCCCAAGCTTAATTTGGCTAAAGTAAAAATTTGCAGCGACACCGGAGATTTGGCAACCGATTTTTGCGCCAAAACCGCCGAAACCTATTTTATTCCGGGGATAACGCAAATCAAAAACTCCAACATCACCCGCCTTGTTCCCATAGATAAAGCCAGCGGTTTGCGCGCCTGCCGCCATACTCCGCCGGCAACCGTGCTGAAAAGCTATAATTTTTGGTCGTCCGACATATTGAATGCTTTTAGCAAAGCCGGTATAAATTTTAAACGCCCGCCGGAATTTTTAACCGATTGCAGCGAAGTAGAAGACTTTAAACACGGATTGCCGCCCAAAATCACTTTTCCGGCGAACAACAGCAAAATTATGCTAAAGCCACGGCAAACCATTGCCCTGCGGGCAGATTTGGACGCCGACGCCGGTACAGTATATTGGTTTGTAAATGATAGTTTATTTGGACAAAGCAAAGCCGGCGAAGTTATAGAAATAGCACCTCCGTTCGGTGTTCTAAAAATTAAAGCCGTTGACAATTTAGGACGGCAAAGTGAAATAACAGTTTCAATTATCCCTGTAAACTGAATACAAAATTTTTTATCCTTTTAAGCAATGCGTCTAAGCTCTCCGAAACTCGGATAGCGTGTGTAGATGCAACGGAATTTTAAGCGACGTGTACACACTAAAGCAAACAAAAGCAACACACTCTATCAAGCAATGTGGATAATGGTACAGATAAAGGCAACTCTAGTTCTGAAGAAAATCCTAGTGTACATAGAAGTACATGAATTTTCTGAATGAACGTAAGTTGTCTTTAGATGTACTGTTAGACGCGTTGCGCTAACTCTCGGAAACTCTGATAATGAGCTTAATGCGAAGTAAGATTTTTTCGCGGTGTACAAACTAGTACATAAGAAAAAATCTTACCAGCAGGAAGCCATTAGCCGAGTTTCCTATCTATTGCGGAGACTGCACGGATAAAATCATCATTTTGTTCAAAATCTTCAAGCTTTACAGGAAGTTTGCGGCGCCAATTTGGGTGCTTATCCCTATCCGTCCCTGGGAGATTCTGCAACACATTCACACCGAAAATATCTTCAGGCTGAGCTAAGAATACAGCACAGGCGCTGGAAGATAAATAACGCTCTGTGGCTTCCATAATGCCGTTCGGATAACCTTCGCCGTATAAGCAGTCGCATTGCCTTGTACGGTCTGCCGACCATGAATGAACGTAGTCCAAAGCGTCAAGCAGACAGCGGCGTTCCGCTTCCCTGCCCTTATATTGATTTTGCCGCTCTTCCGCCGTCAGCATTTTCAAGTTATACATAGTTTCTATATCGCCGCCGAACCAGCGCATTTTGAGCGGCGCCATATCATGCGTGCCGATAGAGCAGAATGTGTGCGGTGCAAAATCCTGCGGCAGTTTAAATGGTCCACTGCCGTTCCAGCGCTCCGACCACAGCACGCTAAGAGAATATACTCCGCGTTCCTGTATTGCCTCAATAAAACCGTCCGGCACATTACCGATGCTTTCGCCCACCACCATACATTTCTGCAAATGGCTTTCCAAAGCTAAAATTCCCAGCATATCGGCAAACGGATAGTAAACATAGGTGCCTTTTTCAGAATCATCAGGAATAATATACAAACGCTGCAGACTCATCACATGGTCGATGCGGATTGCTCCGGCATTTTCCATTGCCGCCCGCAGAATTTTGATAAACGGACGATAGGCGTTGGCTTTCAGTTTATAGGGATTAAACGCTCCCAAGCACCATTTTTGCCCTGTCGGGAAGAAAATATCAGGAGGAGCGCCTGCCCCGCAGTCTTTGATAAACAAATCATTTTCGCTCCACAGTTCGGCGCTGTCTTTGCATAATCCAACCGGCAAATCACGATACAAACCAATTTTCAATCCGCGCAGCTCAATTTCTTTCTGCACGTCTTCCAGCTGCTTTTCCGCCCAATATTGCAGAAACTTAAAAAAGTCCACGGCTTTGCGGTTTTCTGCTCTGAATTTTTTTACTTCCGGCGACTGCGGATTTTTCAGCTCTTTCGACCAAGCCCGCCACCCGCCGTAAACCGAATGACAGAGCGATGAATAAAGCGCCTGATAAGTCGCCAGGTTTTCTAAATCTTCTTTATTTTTCTTTTCAAATTTTTGATACGCCGTTGATTTTTCCAACTTGGCAGACGTATCTTCATAAATCTTTTGCAAAATCTGCATTTTGAAATTATACACGCCTGTATAATCAATGTTTTCCGCCGCGCGCAGCCGTTCTAATTCCGCTTCTTTGCCAGCTAGATATTCCGGTTTGTAGCCAGTTACTTTTTCCACATCAATATAAATCGGATTCAAAAACAAACGGCTGATAGAAGAATACGGACTAGCGTTTTCCGGAAAATCGTGAAACAGCACATTCAGCGGATTCAAGCCGATAATATTAGCTCCCTGACGTGCGCACAAATCCACTAAATTTGCTAAATCCGTAAAATCACCCACACCCCAGTTGCGCTTGCTGGTTAAAGAATAAAGCTGAATCGCCATACCCCAAATTTTATGATTCTGCAAATATTCCGGCTCATAGCATTTGTCCGGCGTCACCGCCAAAACCGTATGCGCTTTGCAGCTGCCGGCAATCAACTCAACCTCATAATAAGCCGGTTCCAACGCACTGTCCAGCTTGATTTCCACTTTTGCATATTCCTTGCGTCCCAGCATTTTTTCTTCTGTAATTTTGCAAGAATAAAACACTGTTGGTTCTTCGCCTGTTTGCTGATTTTTTATCACCAGCTCAATGCTTTCGGCTTCGGCTTTTGCCAGCACGGCATCAAACTTCAAATCATTTTGCCGCAGCACATAAATCGGCTCCGTCACATACAGCCAGCGTTCTTTTTCCAGCTTTGCCAGCAGCTTGTCGCTGTCTTCAATTTTATTCAGCTTAAAGCCCAAATAATTTACCATTTTGAGCAAAGTTTCATCGTCTGCAACATACTCTTTACGATTTTGCGCCGCATCGGTATAGCTTTTGGCAATACCAAGTTTATCCAACAACAAATTCCAACTGTTATGCATTTATTTCTCCAGTCTTCTCAAATCCAACACCCAAACCGACCATGCCGGTATTTCGATTTTTTCAACTTCTATCGGTGTATCTGCTTTAATTTGTTCGCTACTGTCCAAAACCAGCGTGATTTTTGTTTTTGCCAAAAAGTCAGGAAGCGTCCAGCTCATCGGCTTATCGTTGGCATTATAAATCACAAAATACGCCTCAGGCTCTCCATAAATTAAACAAGACAGGCTGTGGCGGTCTTCCATATACCAATCCGGATTTTGAAATTCCACGCCGTCTTCACGATACCACATAATATCTTTAACATCATAGCGGGCGTATTTTTCTATCAGCTTGCCGCTGAAAAACTTTTTGCGTGCAAACACAGCCATTTTTTGCCGCAGCTGTATCAACCGGCGGACATAGCGAACCAAATCCCTATCCTGCTGCCGGATAGCGTCCCAAACAATCCAGGTCAAAACATTATCCTGACAATACGGATTGTTATTGCCAAACTGGGTGTTGCCGAACTCGTCGCCAGCAACCAGCATCGGCGTGCCGAACGACATTAAAAGCGTTGCCAGCATGGCTCTAGTGCGCAAATCGCGGTTTTCAATAACCAAACGCTTTTCCGTTTCGCCTTCTGCACCGGAATTCCAGCTCCAGTTGGCATCGTTGCCGTCGCGATTGTTTTCACCATTCACCATATTGTGCTTTTCGTTATAGCTGACCAAATCATGCAACGTAAAACCATCATGCGAGGTTAAAAAATTGACGCTGCTGTCAATATCGCGGTTGGCATATCCGAATATATCACTGGAACCTGATAAGCGGCTGGCAAGTTCCCCAACCTGCTTGCGGTCGCCACGCCAAAAACGCCGCACCACATCACGGTAACGGTCATTCCACTCATACCACGACGGCGGAAATCCGCCGATACGATAGCCGTCCATAGTGGCGTCCCATGGCTCGGCAATAATTTTAACCTTGCGCAAAATTTCATCTTGACGCGCCGCCAGCAAAAAACCGCTGTCCTGCGTAAACTCTCCGCGCACCCGACTCAAACTTGAAGCCAAATCCAAGCGAAAACCGTCAACGTGCATTTTTTCCACCCAATAGCGCATTGAATCCATAACCAAAGTCAATACATACGGATTCTGCAAATTAAATGATGCGCCGCAGCCGGTGCTGTCAAAATAATAACGCGGATTTTCCTGCAGAGTATAATAGCTCTCATTATCTATACCGCGATAGCACAAAGTCGGTCCCATTTGGTTGCCTTCAATCGTATGATTGTAGACCACATCCAATATAACTTCTTTACCGGCGGCATGCAGAGTTTTGACCATCTGCTTAAACTCATCGAGATTATTTTCCACCATATATTTGGCTTCCGGAGCAAAATATGAAAGTGTTTCATAGCCCCAGTAATTATCGATATACATACCGTGTTTTTCGCCGAAAAACGCAAATACCGGCAACAGCTCAACCGAGGTAACGCCCAGCCAATTCAAATAGTTGACCACGCTTTTGGCGCCCAAGCCTAAAAACTTGCCGCGCTCTGCTGCTTCTACTTTTGGGTGCAGCTTGGTATATCCTCCGACATGCGCTTCATAAATCACGCGTTTGCCGTCGGCAATTTTCGGCGCAGCGTCATCCCCCCAATCAAACGTATCGCCAACAACCACCGACTTTGGCACATACGGAGCACTGTCCAGCGTGCTGAAAGACAAGTCTTTATCCGCACTGTCGGTGTCATAGCCAAACAAGGCTTTATGCCAAATAATTTCTCCGCTCAGTTTTTTAGCATACGGATCCATCAGTAGTTTGTTCGGGTTAAAACGTTTTCCTTTTGCCGGTTCATACGGACCGTAAACCCGATACCCGTAAAGCTGTCCGGCTTTAACGCCTTCCAAATAGATATGCCAAATATTATTATCATTTTCCAAAATCGGAAAACGCTGCAGTTCTTTGCAACCGCTTTCATCAAACAAACAAAGCTCAACTTTTTCGGCATTAGCAGAAAACAGCGCAAAATTTACGCCTTTCTCATCGCATGCAGCCCCTAAAGGATAGGGACTGCCGTTTAAAACTCTTATGTCTTTGTTCATTTAATTTCCTTACGTTGTTTTAGCGGACGGGTTTCAATACAATGGTAGAAAGCGGAGGCAATACCAATTCAACGGAATACGGTCTGCCGCTGACGCTCAAATTCTGCGCCTGCTGCGGTCCTTCATTGCGTACGCCGCTGCCCCAATAATTTTTATCATCGCTGTTAAAAATTTCTTGATAAGCGCAAGCCTCGCTCACGCCAATCCGATAGTTATGACGCACCACCGGCGTAAAGTTGCAGACCACCACCAAATAATCGTCCGGATTATGTCCCTTACGGATATAAGATATTACGCTGTCATCGCAATTTGAATGGTCTATCCACTCAAAACCACGAGAATCAAAATCTTCTTCATACAGCGCCTCATTGCCTTTATACATCAAATTCAAATCGCGCACGCAGTTTTGCATACCTTTATACATTGGATAATCCAACAAGAACCAGCGCAGGCTTTCTTCGCTGTTCCACTCCCAATCCTGTGCAAACTCATTGCCCATAAACAAAAGTTTTTTGCCTGGGTGCGTCCACATAAAGCCGTAATAAGCTCTCAAGTTAGCAAACTTCTGCCACTCGTCCCCAGGCATTTTTTCCAGCATAGAGCCTTTGCCGTGCACAACTTCATCATGCGAAATCGGCAAAATAAAGTTTTCGTTGAAAGCATACAGCAAACCGAAAGTCAGCAAGCCGTGATGATATTTGCGGTGCACTGGCTCATGGCTGATATAGCGCAAAGTATCGTTCATCCAGCCCATATTCCATTTGTAGCCAAAGCCTAAGCCGCCAGCAGAAACCGGACGCGAAACCATCGGCCATGCCGTTGATTCTTCAGCGCAGGTAATGGTGCCTTTGGTTTGAGTATAAACCATCTCGTTCATCTTACGGATAAAGGCGATTGCTTCCAAATTTTCATTGCCGCCGTAAACATTCGGCACCCACTCGCCTTGTTTGCGCGAATAGTCCAAATAAAGCATAGACGCCACCGCATCAACGCGCAGACCGTCGATATGAAATTCTTTCAACCAATACAAAGCGCTGGCGCACAGCAAATTACAAACTTCGGTGCGTCCGTAGTTATAAATTTTAGTTCCCCAATCTTTATGCTCACCTTTGCGCGGGTCGGAATGTTCATATAAGCAGGTGCCGTCAAATTCTGCCAAACCGTGAGCATCTTTCGGGAAATGCGCCGGAACCCAGTCCATAATCACGCTAATGCCGGCTTGGTGGAATTTATCAATCATATAGCGGAAATCGTCCGGCGTGCCAAAACGGGAAGTCGGAGCAAACAAACCAGTGATTTGATAGCCCCAAGAGGCATCAAGCGGGTGTTCGCACAGCGGCAGAAATTCCACATGCGTAAAGCCCATATTGCTGACATACGGAACCAATCTTTCGGCAAATTCGCGATAGGTCAAAAATTCGCTGCCGTTATCACCTTTGCGGCGCCAAGAGCCTAAATGCACCTCATAAATTGACATCGGACGGTCATAGGTGTTGCTGTTTTCACGGTGTTTCAACCACTCGCCGTCATTCCATTGATAGTGGTTGATATCATACACAATAGAAGCCGTATTCGGGCGCACTTCGGCAAATGTCGCCATCGGGTCGGATTTCGTTAAAATTCTGTTATCTTGAGTTTTAATTTCAAATTTGTAATATTCGCCTTCTACCAGCCCTGGAATAAATATATCCCACACGCCGCAGTTAATATGCTTGCGCATCACGTCAATGCGTCCGTCCCAGTTATTGAAACTGCCGATAACCGACACACGTTTAGCATTAGGCGCCCACACGGCAAAAGCCACGCCTTTTACGCCGTCAATTTCCATTAAATGCGCACCAAGCTTTTTATAAATATCGCGATGATTTCCCTGAGCAAACAAATATTCATCTATATCGCCGATTGTCGCCGGAAAACGATAGGTGTCTTCCGCCTCATAAACATGTCCTTTATCATTGGTAATTCTAAAATGGTAAACAAAGTCTTCCGATCTGTCAAAGTTTATCTGGAAAAATCCTCTCTCGTCTATTTTTTCCATTTTACCTAAGGATTCGCCCTTTTCATCAATCACTTCAATAGACGAAGCAAACGGCTGATAGGCGCGGATAAAGACCTTTTTTGTGCCTTTATTGCGATGAATTCCGAGAACCGCAAAAACATTGCCGTGATCACCTTCAACAATTGCCGTAATTTCTTCCTTTGATAACATATTATCCATAATAAACTCCCATAACAGAACAGCAAAATAATATTAGTTTGCCTATATTAAAACTTTCATCTTATATCTATATAAACTAATCAATTTAAATGCAAGAAAATATGCTAAAATTCGGGATAATTTTTTTTAGTGTTGATTTTCTGTTTTTTAAAGTATTGACGCTAGAAAAAAAGCGTTTATACTCAACATTGTTATAAACAATTATTGGAGATATAAAATGACTAAAAATTATAATGAAAATTATATACGCGAAGCTGCTTATTACAACTGGCAGAACGCAGGTTGCCCAAATGGTAAAGATGAATATTTTTGGACAATGGCTATCAACCAGCTTTATGGCAACAACTCTTGCTCAAACTCAAGCTCTGCTTGCTCTAGCAAAAAATCTGCAATAAAATCATCTGCTAAATCTAGCACTGCTAAATCAAGCACCAGCAGAAAAACATCTAAGAAATAAGTTGCTTTTATTTCTGCAAAAAAATACCTGTCGGAAAAACAGGTATTTTTTGTTTTTAAAGCGATAATTTTCAGCAATTATTTTATACGCTGATTCTAAATATTTTCATGCCCGCTTTCATCATTTTTTGCTCTTTTAACCATGCTTTAAAAAGTGTTATCCACAATAATTTGCTTTATAAAATATTCTATCTTTTTTCCGCCATTTTTTGAGCGCGCAGATAGTCAAATTTTCCGCTTCCCAGCAACGGAGGTTCCGCCACATACAGCACTTCTTTAGGACACCATAGTTCACTAATGCCTTGAGCTTTGAAAAAGCGTTGAATTTCCGGCAGTTTTGTTTCAGTATCCGCCGTCACTAAAACTATCTTTTCGCCTTTTTTATCATCAGCCACCGCCAATGCGCCGAACACGGCATTCGGATACAGTTTTTCCACCGCCTGCTCAACTGTCGTCAGCGACACCATTTCACCGCCGATTTTGGCAAAGCGCTTAACTCTTCCGCAAACCGTGACAAAGCCTTCATCGTCTATTTTTACAACATCGCCGGTATCATACCAATTTTCCGCCTTTTGCAGCACATCAGGCTTATCAGCTTTCATATAGCCCAGCATCACATTATCCGCTTGCAGCAGCAATTTTCCGCCGTCATCGACACCAGATACTTTTTGCAGTTTATATTTAATTTCCGGCAAGATTCGCCCTACTGTGTTCTCTTTGAAATACATCGGCGTATTCACAGAAATAACCGGAGACAATTCTGTTGTGCCGTAGCCCTCAAAAATACGCACCCCAAACTTTTTCATCCACAGTTCCGCCGTGCGCGTCTTCAACTTTTCACCGCCGGCAACCGCAAAGCGTATCGGGAAAAAGTCATAGGAGCTTGCCATGCGTCCATAACCGTATAAAAAAGCGTCTGTTCCAATAATAGCCGTTGCCTGCAAATCATAAGCCAATTCAGGTATAATGCGATAGTGCAAAGGCGACGGATACAAACACACCTTTACGCCGTGCAAAAGCGGCAGAACCGTACCCACGGTCAGCCCGAACGAATGAAACATCGGCAGTGCATTCAAAAACACATCTTTAGAACAAAACGGCACTGCCAAACGTAGCTGCTGCACATTTGCCAATATATTGCGGTGCGACAGCAAAACCGCCTTAGGCAAGCCTTCTGAACCAGAGGTAAACAAAATAGCCGCCGTTTTATCCGCATTTATTTTCACGGCTTCGCGGCGCAGATATTTTTTAATGCCTTTAAGTTTGGTCGTCCAAGCAATTTGCTTTGCAAAATCTTCCAAATAAATAATTTCCGCTCCTGCATTTTTTACGCTTTCCACCAAACGCTCCAGCTTGCCGGCTTCAATAAATTTGCGGGAACTGATAACCTTGCGCAGTTTTGTTGTTTTTAAGCAGGATTCGAATTGAGCCGTTCCCAGCGAAAAATTCAGCATAACCGGAATTTTTGCCGCATATTGCAAAGCAAAAAAGCTTACGGCGTTTGCCAAACTGTTAGGCAGCAAAACTCCGACTTTTTCTTCATCAAAAAACAGTTTTTTATACGCCGCGCCCAGCACATAGCTTTTTAACACAAACTGCCCGTAATTCAGTGTTTTTTTCTGCATATCCAAGGCTATTTTATGTTTTGAGCCAAACAAGTTTTCAGCTTGCAGCAACGCATTGAATAAAGGTACATTTTTATCGGTTGTCCGATACATCATCGCAGCCATCAAATCATATAATTTGAGCGACGCGGCGTGTCTTTTTTCACGCATAGACAAGCTCTCGGCAACCTTCAAATCGCAAGCCGGCAGCACAAACATTTTTATTTTTGGAAACACTTGGGTTTTGACAATATTTCCAATATACGAAAACTTTGAATACTGTGCTCCGTCAATGCGCAGTGGCACAACTTTAGCGCCGGTTTTAGAGGCGATAACTCCGGCACCTTCATAAACTTTCATCAATGAGCCGGTAACGCTAATTCGCCCTTCCGGAAAAATCATCACGGTTTTATTTTTATTGACCTCATCAATCAACGTGCGGATTGCTAACGGATTTACTGGATTCAGCGGGCAAAAATCAACCAGTCCGCTAAACAGCTTCACATACCATTTTGCGCCCCAGTCGCTATCTATGGCAAAGGTAATTTTCCGCGGTAAAAATGCGGCTATCAGCACCCCGTCCAGCAGCGAAACATGATTAGCGATAATCAGCACTTTACTCCCGGCTTTTTGCAGATTCTGCACGCCGGAAACGTCCACTCTAAAAAAGATTTTCAGCAGAGAGCGGAATATTGATCGCACCAAAGCATCAGGCAGCAGCATACAAATATAAACCGCCACGCCGGCGCTGATAATCGCCACAAACAAAAACAACGTTGTAATTTTAAACCCGAGCGCCGTCAACACCACCGCCAGCAATGAAATGCCAACCATGCCTAGCGAGTTTATAATATTGTTTCCGGCAATCACCGACGCCGTGCTTTTCTTCGGCGCCTTTTTCTGCATCAAGGCGTTAAGCGGCACCACATACATACCGCCGCAAAAAGCAAAAGCAAACAAAAACAAGCTTAGCAAAATTCCGCGCGGCAAGCTCAAAAATTGAGTCAGACTCAAAGTATTATCCGGCGTCGCAAAACCGCAGGAAAGCCAATAAACCGCAAATGAACACAGACTCAACCCCACAGCGCTTATCGGTACATACACCACGCTGACTTCGCCTTTAAGCAATTTATTGCAAAAAATTGAACCAGCACCCACCCCCACTGAAAACAGCACCAAAAACATTGTGACTACTGTTTTTTCAGTGTTAAAAACCTTGCTGCAAAGCGGAAAAAGTTCCGTCAGAAAAAACACGCCCAAAACCCAAAACCATGTAGCGCCAATAATAGTGCGGAAAACAATGGTATGCGAACGGATAAGGCTGATATTTTCTTTTATCTGCCGGCTTAAATTAAAGCTTATTTTCAAGTCAGGCTGCACTCCCGAAGTTTCAGGAATTTTATAGGCGAAAAACACTCCGGCGGCAGCGCATAAAATCAGCAAAAACACGCTGGCATAAATTGGCAGCATTGTTCCTAATATTGAGCCTAAAATAATGGAAATATAAGTACTTGCCTCCACATAGGCATTACCGGCAACCAGCTCGTTAGATTTCAGCAGCTGCGGCAATAAAGCATATTTTATAGGTCCAAAAAATGTAGACTGCAGTCCCATAAGAAACAGCATAAAAATAAGCAAATTCGGCGCATCAAACATAAATATAACCGCCGCGGTACTCATCAAAACCAGTTCAACAATTTTCAAAACCCGCGTCAGTTTGGAACGGCTGTATTTATCCGCCAGCAAACCGGCAAACGCCGAAAACAAAAAATACGGCAAAATAAAAATACCGGCTGCCAAATTAGCGTAAATATTAACTGTTTGAGCATCAGCCAACAGCTTATACGCTATAAAAACCATCAAAGTGTTTTTAAAAAGATTGTCGTTAAAAGCCCCAAGAAATTGGGTAGCCAAAAGCGGGAAAAACTTTTTTTCCCGCCAAATTTTATCTGCCATCAGTCCACCTTTTGTTTAGTTAAAGTTCCAATTCAAACCCATTAACGCACGGTAATCATTCGCCTGTTTTTGATGCTCGGGATTTATTCTCACATCAAATTCAGAACGCACGCTCAAACTTTCGTTAAAATCATGACTTGCGTACATTGTTAATTTATATTCTCTGGCTTCTGGTTTCAAAGCTGCTTTATAACGATTGAAGTACACTTCATCGGAGTAATTATCGCGTCCATTCGGAAAGTTTACCGACAAAGTACCGTCAACCACACGCAGCGGAGAAGACAAGCCCAATCCAACTTCTGTTTGCTTGCTGACTTTATAGTTAGCGTCAAAAGCAAAACTTTCGCTGGTTAAAGCAGACGTTTCCAGCAGCTTAGAAGCAAACGACTGACCTTGAGTGTATCCGCGATAATAGCTTCCGCTCAAAGTCAAGCGAGGAGTTACAAACCAAGAAGCTTTGACACCGGCATTATAAGTGCTGCTGTTTTGAGTTTTAAAAGCGCCGTTTCCGTTTAATCCCAATGCGGCCGCTTCCTCATATAACAAACCATTCATTAAGCTAAAGCCCCAATTTTCGTCTTTGTGCAGCTGTAACTCCGAATTAAGAGCATACGCCTGTTTTTTAAACGAACTGTCTTGATAACTGCTGTCGCCGTCATACAGTCCATTGCGTCCGGTAACGGCTTCAAGCTTAAAGCCGGCGTTTTTATTAAAAGCAAAAGTGTTATAAACACCATAGGCATTTTGAAAGGACATAAACGGATTCGTTGTCGCGGCAGCAAAAGAACCGCCGTTTTCATACTTTGTGTTTTCACTAAAATAAAAACCGGATTTAGTATTTCCGTTTTGATAATCAGCCTGCATAAAGCCCAAACCGCTGCCTTTGCTGTTTCCGGCACTGCCGCTGAAAGCAAAACTCAAGCCGCCTTGCTGAACTTTAGTTGTTTTCGCCGCTTTTGCTATTTGATAAACATCATTTTTCAAATTTTTATATCCGCCATGCGTCGTTCCGACATAATTAGCCGTAGACACAGCAAACGGACGGGCATATTTATCAAATGCCGTCACAGTTTTCGGCAGGGCTTTCTGCACGGCATTTTTAAATGTTGAAGGAACATTCAAACGAGCTTGGCTAAGATTTAACTGTCCGTCGCTTAAACTATTTCCCGCCGCTGTTGTCACGCCGTTTTCAGAAATGTAAGAATTTACAGCCGCTCCCAAATCCAATAAACCGGCTCCGTATTTAGCCGCGGAATAGCTGTCGGACGCGTCTTTTGTGTTAGCCGTTTCCAACATCAAGGAAATTATTTCTTGTGAAGACATATACGGATACGCGCCTTTCAAAAACGCAAAACTTCCGGTAACCACCGGAGCGGCTTGAGAAGTTCCCGCCAAGGCAATATAGTTGTAATCACTGCTGCCTGGCTGCCCCGCGCTGACAATTGTCGATTTTACAGTTTCACTGTTTCCATCTCCGCCCGGAGCCGTAATACAATAAGCCGAAGCCGCGCCACATTGATTTGAAAACTCGGATAATTTATATGACTGCAGTTTATTTCCGTTCATTGTCACATCGGCAGACACAACAACCAACATCTGCAAATCGGAATAGCGGGATTCCAGCAATTTCAAGCCTGAACGCAAATTCGGCTGAGATTTTCCTTCATTGCCGGCGGCTTTTATTAACACCATGCCGTCTTTGCTGGTTTTACCGGTCACACTGTTTGTAACATCTTTATAACTGTCGATTATGTTATCATAAGCTTTCAATTCATCATCATCAATCAAATCAACATACTCATTGATTTTTGAAGCGTTTAAGTCATCACTGGAATCAAGACCAAAGCTCATATTAACCACAGAAACACCATCTGCCAACAGTTTATTCAGAGGATCTGCCAAACTTGACATCAAATCCCAGCGCACTGCCGTAATCGTCGCATTGGCGCCAGCGACGCCCATATTGCCTTTACCATCAATATTAGCGCCGATAATTCCGGCAACATTAGAACCATGCAAAACACTATCCATATTGTCCAATTTATCATTAGCCCAATTTGGATAATAGTAATACTGCAATTTATCCCAATCATAGTTCTGAGCATAATTAGCCGCCCAGCGGTTATAGCAAACTTCAGCCGAATCTCCCTTTTGACAGCCCATATATTTAGTTGTTTTATTTTTTCCGTTTTCATCAGAAAGCAGCATCTTTATGGTGCAGGAATCATCTTGGCACTGCACTCCTTCAGAAATATCATAAGTCCAGCAATTTTTAGTATCGCCGGACAAACACGGACCATAATCAAAATTATATCCGGTTACTTTCGTCCCCTCGCCCACGGCAAATTCCGAATGTTTTCCCCACACGCCGGAATCGATTACTCCGGCATTCACATTTGCAAGCTTGGAAGCAAAATTGCCCTTGCTGTCGGTGCCGTAAAAATGCTTATAAGCTTCGGCAGCGTTAATTGCTCCCAGATAGTTAACAGAAGTTCCTTGCATCAGCTTATAATTGCTGTCGGAATACTCCTTGTTGTTTTCAAAATACGCATCATCTAAATTATTGGCGATATTTTCATAAGTTCCTGTAACCGGCTCTAGTTTAGTCGACCAATCGCGTGAAGTATCGGTCGTCCCATTATCCCCAGGAGTATAGTTTACATCAGAACTATCATTGCCGCTGCTGCTAGCACTGCTGCCCCCGCTGCCTCCGTCCGCAAAAGCAAACAAGCCGACCACGCCAATTCCCAGCGCTGCGGTTCCGCTGTATTTGAACGCTTTATTCCACATATCCGCTCTATATATTGACTCAGCTGTTTCCATACATGCAGCTTTATCATCAGCCCCATATTTATATAACAGATTATAGGCATCGTCTTCACCTTTGCTTTTAGCGCGGCACAAAGCAGAAAGGCCTCGCTCATCTGTAATATCAATAGAATATCCCAAATTCAGAAGCTGCTGGATTTTTTGCGGTTTATTTTCTATCGCCGCCCGATAAAAAGCATCTTGAATAGAACTGTTAAAACGCGGCGGTATCACAGTTGCCGCTTTAGCCTGAGGCGCACAGAAAACGCCCGTAAGCGCCAAAATAGTAAAATACTTGAGTGTATTCATGATTAGATCCTTGTTTATACTTTTGATGAGTATATACCTAAGATTTAAAAAAAAGATTAAAAAATCTGTTATTTCGGCAAAAGATAACAATTGACTTTTATTATTCGAAAAGATAGCCTTAAGCTGTAATTAACAAGGAGCAAAAAAAATGAATCGCACAAAGTTAAAAGCAGACAGCCAATATATTATTCCCAAATATCTTCTGACACGTTTAGTCGGTTTTTTTGCCGGCGCCAGAATGGGCGGCTTAACCACGGCTATGATTAAAAGCTTTATCAAACACTACAAAATAAACACTAGGGAAATTATCGGCAAACCAGAAGAATACAAGACTTTTAACGATTTTTTTGCCCGCCAAATCCAACCGAACGCACGCCCCATAAATATGGCAGACAATATTTTGGTCTTTCCGGCAGACGGAAAAATCAGCCAATTCGGCACTATTGAAGATAAATTTATGCTGCAGGCCAAAAACCACTACTACACTGTAGACGCCTTGCTGGCTAACAGTCCGGAAGCAAAGCTCTTTCACAACGGCGAATTTATCACAACTTACCTTTCCCCAAAAGACTATCACCGCGTGCATATTCCTTTTGACGGCACCTTAACAAAAATGATTCACGTTCCCGGAGATTTATTTTCGGTTAACAAATTCAATGCCGAGCATATTCCAGAACTCTTTGCCCGCAATGAACGTGTTGTCTGCTATTTCAACACTTCTATCGGGCGTATGGCTGTTGTGTTTGTCGGCGCCACCATTGTCCGCAGCATTTCCACTGCTTGGGCTGGAACCGTAGCTCCAAACAAAAGCAAAGAAGTTACAACCTATGAATACGGCGACCGTGAATTGACTTTTCCTAAAGGTACTGAAATCGGCAAATTCTTTATGGGAAGCACTGTCATCTGCTTATTTGAAAAAAACAAAATCAGCTTTTCCGAAGATATGCAGGACGGTCAGCCAACCCGCATGGGTTTGCCAATGGCAAAGATAAAATAAGCCATATTTTCAACCTGAAAAAGCTCTCGTCAGAGAGCTTTTATTTTGCCTCAAAAAAATCCGCGGCTTCAAAATAAACTGCGGATTTTTCTAATTTATAAAAAAATCTAATCAAAATGATTCAAGTCTATCGGTTTTTCCTCAGTTTCCTCAACTTTTTCCTCATCAGCTGTTTCTTGCACAGGCAACTCATCAGCAGCTTGAGTATTTTCTTCTGCAGCAGATTCTTTATCTTCTTCCTTATTGATATAGCTGCTCATAAACTGCAAAGCCTCTTCTGTTTCTTCCGGTGTATTTTCTTCTGATTCTTTTTCAGCTTGCGGAGCGTTTTTGCGATTATCTATATCCGTCTTAACTTTTTCAATTTTATCTTTCATTGTTTTTGAACCAGCTTTTGCCGCATCTACGCTGTCTTTAAACTTTTCTTCCAGCATTTGACGCAAAGCCGGCAGTTTTTCAGCATTAAAAATAGCCAAAACACCGACAATTATTAAAAACCAACCAAAGAAACCATCCATAATTTTTCTCCTTAATTTATTTGCGAATGCGGCTTAAAACTTCTGTCGCATCATAATCTGAGTTGTACGATATAATATTTTTCAGCGCTGCACAATATTTATTTTTAGACTGTACATAGCTTTGTCTTTTAAGCGGTCGGGCAATAATTTGCTGAATTACCGCCAGCCGTTCAGCCGCTTCATCACTCAAAACCGCCCCACTTGCCGCCAATTCGGCATTAGCCGAAAAGTCTGCATTACCCAAACACACGGCATCGCAGCCGGCAGCAAGAGTTCTTTGCGTGCGTTCGCTTATAGAACCTTTAAGCGCCTGCATCACCACGGCGTCAGAAACTAAAAAACCATCAAAGCCGATATGGTTGCGGATAACATCTTTAATTACTTTTGCCGATTCGCTTGCCGGATAAACTTTATCTACGGCGGTCAGTAAAATATGCGCAACCATTCCCATAGGCGCTTTATTCAGCTGCTTAAACGGATAAAAATCTTGCTCCAACGCTTCTAAATTTTCATCAATTACTGGCAGTTCCAAGTGCGGATCGCTTTGCGCCCTTCCATGCCCCGGCAAATGTTTAACACACGGGCAAACGCCGTTTGCCGTAAATTCTGTAACCATTGCCCTGCCCAATTTTGCTATTTGCTTTTCGTCTCCAGCAAAACAACGACCTTTCAGCACAGCAGATGTAAAATTATAATAAACATCTAAAACCGGCGCAAAATTAACATTAACTCCGCAGTTTTTCAAATCGTGAGAAATTAAAAAGGCGTGTTCTTGAGCCAATTTTTCCGTTGTCAGACGTTTCTGTTCGCTCACTGGCGTAAATTCCGGTTCCACCAAGCGCCGCACCCTGCCGCCTTCTTGGTCGACAGCTATCAAAACATCATCACGCCCGATTGTTTCTTTAATCTCTTTACAAAGCCTTTGCAGCTGTTTTTTGCTCTGAACATTATTGCAGCCTTTAGCAAACAAACACACTCCCAGCGGATTGCTGCGCTCAAACAAACGTTTTTCCTCGTCGCTTAAATAAAATCCTTGAACAGATAAAAATGCCGGAAGTATATTTTTACTCATTGTCTATTATTTTTCCTTAGCTATGCAGTCGCGCAAACCTTTGGACTTTAACTCGGCGCAAGCTTGCGACGCCGTCGCTTTATCGGCAAACGAACCAGCGCGCAAACGATAAAACATACCTTGAGCGCCCAAATCAGATGTTTGAATTTCATGCGGCATTTTTTTCAAATCTGCATATTTAGCCGACAAATCAGCCCATAATTTTTCAACAGCGGCTTTATTTTTAGACGCTATAAACTGAATTTGCCACCCGCCTGCGGCTGCTGCAGCCGGAGCATCTTTTTCCGCCGGTTTGGTATCTGCTTTTGCCGGAGTTTCAGTTTTTTCGGCAGTATCAGTCTTTGCATTGTCAGCTAACAAATCAGCAGGCTTTGCCGGAACATTGCCGCCGGCGCTTTCCATAGCTTCAGACTTTGCTGCTTTAGTGCTGTCTGTTGCTACTTCATCAACAATCTGATCCAAATTTGCGGCATTAGTGTCAACATCAACAACTTCAGGCACTATATCAGGCAATTTTGGAGTTTCCGGTTTTGGCAGCAAATTTTCCACCACCGTAGTATCAACTTCTTTCTTTTCCACAATATTGTAAACGGTTTTATCCTGATTCGGAATATCCATTCCCCCCGGATTTTCCGGTTTAATTTTAACAGCGGTCTGCGGACGGCGGATAATCGGAATTTCCTTTTCCGTTTCAGCATATTGCGGAGCCAAAACCAGCCAGCCGACCACCCCTGCCAACGCCACGCCGGCAAACGTTCCTAAAAAATTATTGCGGGAACGCGCCAATTCAGTACGGCGCTCTTCTAAAGTGGCAATTTTTTGATTAGCCACTTTCTGTTTAAAATCGTTCAAATAATCGTCATCTTTATTTAATAAACCGGGATACATAGATAAACCTCATTCAAAATTTTCTTTATTTTACGTGCTAATGTTTTAAAATCACTTAACATAACAAAAATTTTCTTTTATTTCCCAAAAAAGATACTATAGTCAGAAAAAAGGATATGCTAATGAAAATTGCCACATTAAACATCAATTCCATAAACGCTAGACTGCCGATTTTACTACAATGGCTGCAGCAAAATCAGCCCGACGTTTTACTGCTGCAGGAAATAAAAACAGAATTTAACAATTTCCCGTTTTTTGATTTGCAGATTTCAGACTATGGCGCCAAAATTTTAGGGCAGAAAAGCTATAACGGCGTTGCTGTTTTAAGCAAACAAAAAATGACCGTCACCGCCGAAAATCTGCCTGATTTTCCTGATGAAAACGCACGCTATTTGGAAATTGAGCTCACTAAAAACAGTCAGAACTATGTGATTGCTTCACTGTATCTACCAAATGGTAATCCACCATATAACAATGAAAAAGACACTTCCCGCTTTGAATATAAGCTTAAATGGATGGACGCCTTTTTAAGCCATGCCGAAGAACTGCTGCTGCAGCATAAAAACGTAATTTTAGCCGGAGATTTTAATGTAATATTGACTAAGAATGATGTTTTCAATCCCGAGCTTTTTACCGGCAATGCCTTATACCGCCCCGAAGTTTGGCAGCGTCTGCGCAAACTGGAATTTATCGGCTATTCCGATGCCTACCGCTTATTATATCCAACCCAAACCGGCTACACTTTTTGGGATTATACCAACGCCTCGTTTGCCAATGATTTAGGCATGCGCATTGACTATATATTCTGTTCTCCGGCGCTTGCCGACAATTTGCAGGCTTGCCGCATAGATAAAGATTTCAGAGCTTTAGACAAAGCCTCGGATCATACAATTCTGCTGGCTGAATTTAAGGAATAGAAAATGAAAAAAATTATATTTTCCGCCGTTTTGTTCATGACATTTCCAGCCTTTGCCTCTGTTGATGAAAATTTGCTAAATGAAATGCTGACTATGGTTAACCAAGACTATTTGCAGCCCGTCAGCAACGCCAAACTTGCCGCCGACGGCTTACAGGCAATTACTGATTTAGATTCTGATGTAGTCATTTCCAAAGGCAGCGACAAATTTTACCTTTATTACAAAAAGCAAATCAAAAAAATTATTCCGCAGCCAAAAGATTCCGCCGACATTGCCGCTTGGAGCAAAACCATGGCGCAAATTGCCGATGAAACCTCGAAATGGTCGGAAAAAGTCGCCTTAAAAGATTTTGAATTACCTGATTTAATGATGAAAAAAATCACTGGTAAGCTGGATAAATTTTCACATTACTATTCAGAATACGATTACAGCGAGGACGCGAAAGAAAATTCTATTTACACCCTGTACAGCGACCGCAAAATTGATGATGTTTTATATTTGCGCATACGAATTTTTAACAAGCAGACGGCTAAAGCCGTGCAAGGTTCGCTTGAACGCAACAAGCCATACAGCGCTGTAATTTTAGATTTACGCGGCAACAGCGGAGGAATTTTAAACGAAGCGCTGAAAGTTGCAGACTTTTTTACTGATAATGAAATTATAACTTACACTTCCGGTCGAGACGATTCCAATATTCATTACTACACTTCCAAAGAAGGACGCTTATATAGTGGTCCGCTGGCAATATTGGTTGACGGCGAAACCGCTTCGGCGGCAGAAGTTTTGGCGGCAGGTCTGCAAGATCAATCCCGCGCCAAAATCATAGGCACCAAAACTTTCGGCAAAGGGACAATTCAAAATGTCATACAAATGAGCAACGGCGGAAAACTTGTTTTAACGACAGAGCAATTTTTCACCCCGTCTGGCAAAATAATTCATCAAAACGGTGTAACTCCGGATTTGTGTGTTGTTCCGGTCGCAGACAATTCTTGCCCGCAAGAAAGTCGGCTTTGGGAAGAAAACGACATTTCAACTGCAATTAAATTGCTGAAAAATGAAATGTAAGCAAAAAAACAGTTGACAACCCCGTTAAAAAATGTATACTTCGCCTAAATGTTTTAATTGATAACTTTGTAAAAGAGTAAGAAAAATGGCTAAAGCAGTAAAAATTAAAATTAAATTGGAAAGCAGTGCCGGTACCGGTTCTTTCTATTTGGCAGAAAAAAATCCAAGAACTCATCCTGAAAAATTGGTTTTGAAGAAATTTGATAAAAAATCTAAAAAACATGAAGAGTTCGTAGAAAAGAAATTAAAGTAATTTCTGCAAAAGAATTTGAAAGAAGAGGTGCTGGTAAATTCAGACCTCTTTTTTTATTTACTCTTTTTCAAGCGGATGCGCTTTGTGGTATTCTCTTTGCAAAGTCTCGGTTTGAACATCTGTGTAGCGCTGGGTAGTGCTTAGGGACGCATGACCTAACAATTCTTGAATTGAGCGCAAATCCGTTCCCTCCGCCAACAGCTGCGTTGCAAACGAATGCCGCAGGGCATGCGGGGTTACCGTATCAGGCAAACCCAAAACCGAACGCAGTTTCTGTAATTGGCGTTGAATTATACGCGGGCTGATTCGCTCACCTCGTGCCCCCAAAAACAATGGTTCTCCTACATTGAGTTTATACGGGCATTCTGCAAGGTAAGCGGCGATATGCTGCCAAACAATTGGAAGAAGGGGCACCAAACGTTCTTTATTCCCCTTACCTTTAACGCGAAGGAACTCGCTTTTCGCAGTTATCTCGCCAACATTAACAGAAAGGGCTTCAGATATACGCAAGCCGCAACCGTACAACAAGGTTAAAATTGCTTTATCTCGAAGCCCCTGCCACGCTTCCGTCTCTAGTTCTTCAATACCGCTCAGCAAACTAAAAGAATCTGTCACATCAAGCGCTTTTGGTAAAACCTTAGATTTTTTAGGCGATGAAATAACGCTGATTGCCGGATTTTTTATAATCTTTTTACGTTCCAGCCATTTGAAAAAATTTTTAACCGCCGAAAGTTCGCGGCACATAGAAGATTTGCTTAAACTGCGGGCAGCCTGTTTGCTCAAAAATTTTCTAAAATCATGCACATCAAGCTCTTTCAGATCTTGCAGGCTTAACGGCGTTTTCTTAACTTCGGCTAAAAAAAAAGACAAATCACGCGAATAGCCGTCCAGCGTATGTTCAGAATACAGCCGCTCTTTCAAAAGCCAATCCTGCCATTTTTCAATAAGCGGCAACAATGTGCCGTCTGCATTAAATTGAATTTCAGCTCTCACGTTTTATTTTATAACCTCGTTTTTATATAGCCCAAACAGCCCGTCACGCGGCATCCAGCCTTTAATGGTATCAAATTTTATCAGACACATGCCATCTGGAGTCGGACATTTTTCTATTTCTCCAACCACTCCGTCTTCAGCTTTTGCCACAACTTTGGAGTCAAGTTCCGGTTTGGCGTAAATATTATTTTCCCCTGGGTTTATAACTTTAACAAAGCGCCGTCCCGAAAGCATTGCTTTGTGCACCCACGTTTCAGCGCCTTCCCAATCGCGAATTTTTCTCCATATTTCAAATTCAGCAATAATCTCCACTGGCGCGCCTTTCTGTTTATATACCCACACAATAGGATATCTGCTCCCCGGTCCTGAACGCACATTTATCAAGCTGGAGCGAAGTGAAACCATACGAGGCAAAGCCAATCCGCTTTCGCTTTCATTTTCTTCCGCTGCCTGCGCCGGTTTCATAACCCCATAAACAAGGACAAGCGCCATAAATGTTGTCAACAATGCTTTCATTTTTCTTCCCTTTAATAAAATTTAAATCAATGATAAATGTATATAATAAAAAAAAGGTAAACATAAAAAAAGAAAGGGTAAAAAATGGATTTAATAAATACCGTAAAAGATTTAATTCGCTTTCGCACCGAAACCGGTAACGAAACAGAAATAAAAAAAGCCGCTGACTACATTATAAAAAAATTTGCAGGCACCGACGTTATTGCGGAAATTTTCCAAACCACGGCTTCTCCGGTTGTTTTTTTACGCAATACCGACAGTTTGAATTTTGATGTTTTGGTTTTGGGACATATCGACGTTGTTCCGGCTGAAGATTCTATGTTTGAACCAGTTGAAAAAAACGGCAGAATGCATGGCAGAGGAACTTTGGATATGAAATCGTTTGCCGCCGTTGCGCTAAACTCTATGATGTATGTTGCCGAGCATAAGCTGCCGCTTAAATTCGGCGTTATTCTTTCTACCGACGAAGAAAAAGGCAGCAAGTCAACCGCATCTTTTTTGGACGCTTACCCAAACTTAACTGCTAAAATAGTGCTTGATAACGATGTTGGCGGAGATATTACCAAAATTGTCAGCAAATGCAAAAATCCAGTGTTTGTAAAGCTGCTCGCCAATGGTAAAGAAGCGCACGGCTCTACCCCGTGGGAGGGCATAGACGCCAACGAACTGCTTATTCAAAGCTGGAACAATCTGCGCAAAATCTATCCGTATTATGCCCAAAACCTGCCGCAGCCGCAAAACACTTGGTTTGATACCGTTCACATGGCTTTAATAAACGGCGGACAAGTTTCTAACGTGCTGTCTAATTATGCCGAAGCCTTGCTTGATTTCCGCTTAACTGAAAATTCCACCTTGAAGCATTTAGAAGAAAATTTGCAAAAATGTTTGGTCGAAGGCGTAACCTATAAAATTATTTCGTCGTCAACACCAGTGGTTATGGACGAAAGCAATCCTTATATTTTGGAATATAAAAACTTTGCCGAAAACATTTTAGGACGCTCGATAGAATTTGAGCACATCGGCGGCGCTACAGATTCGCGCGCATTTGCCGAAAAAGGCTCAATAGTCATTATGCACTCCGGCACCGGCGAAGGTATGCATGCTTCCGGCGAATATGTGGAAATTGAAAGCGTCAAACAAATCGCCGATATCCAAATCAAGTTTTTGGAAAAACTCGCTAAAGACGGTGTAAACTAAAGCACCACAGTAACAGGCAAATAAACTCCCTTTGCCTGTTACTGCAATTTAAATTATCAAGCCATTGCAAATTCGCAGTATTTTTGCAGTATTTTAAAAAATTAATAAGGGCTATGATTTCTCATAACCCTTTGTTTTTTAATGGTGCCGACAGAGAGACTTGAACTCCCGACCCACTGATTACAAATCAGTAGCTCTACCAACTGAGCTATGTCGGCAACACAACTGAAAGAACTTATACACTAGCGTTTTTTTATTGTCAATCAATTTTTGAATATTTTTGCATAAAAAATTTCTATCGGCAGGTTTTACGCCAGCTGCGCCTGATACAATGACGCATAAATGCTATCAGTTTTGGCTATCAGTTCTTTATGAGTTCCGGTTTCCACAATTCGCCCATAGTTAACCACCACTATTTTATCCGCATTGCGTACAGTCGACAGTCTATGAGCTATCACAAACACGGTTCTGTCTGCCATCAAATTATCTATAGCCTGCTGAACAATAGCTTCTGATTTATTATCCAAAGCAGATGTTGCCTCGTCTAAAATCACAATCGGAGCATTTTTAATAAAAGCTCGGGCAATGGCAATGCGCTGTTTTTGTCCGCCGGAAAGCAGCACGCCGCGCTCACCGATTTGCGTATCCAAACCATTCGGCAAATCTTTTATAAAATCGGTTAAACAAGCGCAGGAAACCGCATATTCCACATCTTTTTCATCTGCTTTTTCATTTCCCAGCAAAATGTTATCGCGAATCGTTCCCGAAAACAAAAAATTATCTTGAAAAACCACAGCAATTTTATCGCGCAGAGAATAAAGCGAAAAATCTCGAATATCCGTGCCGTCTATCAAAATTTGCCCCGAAGTCACATCATAAAAACGCGGCAGCAAATTAACCAAAGTTGTTTTACCTCCGCCGGAATTACCAACCAAAGCAATAGTCTGCCCTTTTTTAACATCTAAATTGATGTTTTTAAGCACAGGTTTTCCGGCAACATATTCAAAACAAACATCTTTATATGAAATTCCGCGCTTTATGCTTTTCAGTTCTTTAGCCCCTGCTCTGTCTTCTATTTTTATCTTTTGCGTCAAAAGCTCAAAAACACGTTCCATTGCTAGCAATGCAATCTGCACATTATTAAAATTGTTGCCGATGCCTTTAATCGGGTTATACAGCAAAATCAGCGCCGCCACAAAAGAAACAAAATTTCCGGCAGTGATTTGATGATTAACAATGAGATAGCTTCCTACCCAAATAACCAGCGCTATACCCAAAGAAACTACAAAGTGCATAAGCGGCGACAACATTCCGGTACGCTGCACCATTTTCATACCAAGCTTAAACACCCTGTGCAGCGTGTCGTTAAAGCGGTTATTTTGATAGTCATACAAATTATATGACGAAATAATACGGTTGCCGCAAAAACTTTCATTATAATGCGTCACCACTTCAGCGCTGGTAAAAACAGTTTGTTTATTTATATCTTTTATGCGCTTTCTAACGCCTGTCAGCGGGAACAGCGCTCCAAACAGCACCACAACCGCAATCAGCGCCAACTGCCAGCTATTATAAAACAACACCGCAACCAATGACACCGAAGAGAAAAACCGCGTGAAAAATTGCTTTATATTGCTCAAAAGTCCGCTGCAGGCCGCGTCAACATCATTGTTAAAACGCATCATAATATTACCGGAAGTTGTTGTATCAAAAAAAGCCGCTTCAAATTTCATAAGCTTTTCAAACAATGATATTTTTACATCGCTGGCAATACGGGTTCCCACCCAAGTGTTTGTAAAGTTTGCCACAAATGTAAACATACCCTGCAAAGCGCTGAACAAAATAATGACCAACGGAATCCAAAGGGTATTGGTGTTTTGCTCTATCATCATCACGTCCATATACGGCTTCAGCGCCCAAGCAATCACCGCATCCATAGCGCCGACCGGCAATGTCAGCAAAATAGCCAGCAATGCTCTGCCCCAATATGGCTTAACAAAAACCCACATTTGACCATAATCATTTATGAAATGATTGTTTTTCAATTTTTCTTTTATTTTTACAAACATACTTATCCTTTGTTTTGTCATTCAAAAGCATAATAACGGATAATTTACAAAAGTAAACTGTTTGTCGCCGGATATAAACGGAAAATCTCAGATGTTTTTCACTTTTTGTTCTAAAGCGTTGATGTCGTTTGCGCACAAAACATCTTGCAGAGAGTCAATTTTTTCTTCCGGCAAATCATAAATTTTAAGCTCCAAAATCCGCTTTATAACTTCATCAGAAAAACGCTTTTTAATCACTTTTGCCGGATTGCCTCCAACTATGGTATATGGCTCAACATCTTTGGTAACCACGCTTCCGACGGCAACCACACAGCCTTCGCCCAGTTTTACCCCTGGCATAAGCACGGCGCGCATACCAATCCAGCAGCCATTACCTAAAACCGTATTGCCTCGCTGCTGATAGCTTTCCACAATATGATCCATAAACGGATAATTAGAAAACCAATCATTGCGGTGCGTATTATTGCCGCCCAGCAAAATAATCGCTTCAGCGCCAATGCAGACATAATTGCCGATGTAAAGCTTGTCCAGCCCCATTGCGGCGTCCAATTTTTCAAACTATGCTCATCGCCGTATAAATAACGCACTACATAGTCTTCAAAATTTTCCGTCCACGCATTGCTATAATAGCTTTTTGTTCCGCTGATTATAATATTCGGATTTTTTACCGTCCGCGCTAGATATTCAACTTTTGACCAAAACTTTTCCATTTGCTGCCTTTTCTAATTAGCTAATCTATACAAAAATCCAAGATAATGATAACTTTTTGTGCCCAAATACTACCACAAAAACCTCGGATAGCGTGTGTAAATGCGACGGAATTTTTAAGCGACGTGTACACAATAGTACACGAGCGCAAAAATTCCTAGCAGATACCAGCTAGACGAGGTTTATAAGTTCTCGTCTATTGTCTTAATTTCTACCTTCTGCTCATCCTTGACTGGTGCGGAGCTCTGGTCTGTGGTAACGACCTTGTCTTCAAGCTCGTCCATCAGCTTATCCAAATCAGAAGTTTCATCTTTTTTATAGCCATCGTCCTGAGCTTTGTTTTCGCTGTCAACTTTTGGCTGAACCAGCTTATTAAATAGCTCTTCTCCGCTTTTTTTCAAAACTTCGCCGCTGATGCCTGCTGTATTATCAGTAGTTTTTTCCTCTGTACCTTTCGCCCCATCATCAGTTTTGCTTTCTTCAGACTTTTCTGCTGCTTTAGAGTCGCCCAAACCAAAGCTTTCGCCTTTAGCTTTCAGGTCTTCAAACCATTTTTCCGGTATCAAGCTCTTAATCGGACCAGCTGCGTCACCAGCAAGCTTAAAGTATTTGGATTCGGAAAACACGCCTTTTTGCGATTCTTCCGGTATCAGCGATGAAATCATAATTTGGAGCAAAATTACAATAATCACACCGCGGAAAATACCAAAAATAAAGCCCAAGATTCTATCCAGCGCGCTCAATTTGCTAAAACGTATCTGCGTGCTGATTTTGTCTGCCGCCAGCACCCAAAAAATGCAGAACATAATCAAAATAACCATACCGGATACAAGACTGGAAAGCACTTCTGACGCAATATATTTTTGCATTATAGGATCAACCACCGGCAACAGATAATAAACCGAAACAGCAGCCAAAATCCAGCCGGTAATCGACAACAACTCTTTAGTCACGCCGCGAGCGATAGCGACCAACGCCGAAACGCCGACAATCACTAAAAATACCACATCTAAGTTGTTTAACTGTTCCATAGTCTTGCTCCTAATTAAACCAATTTATCAAACGATGAACATTGCCTATTTCATAGCACGAAAGTTCATAATTTTTTGCACCTTTTTCTTTTTTATCCTTGCCGAAAGACGGCGGAATAATAGCGCTGACAAAGCCCAGCTTATGCGCTTCCTTCATACGCAGATTCGGTTGGCTGACCGCCCGAATTTCACCTGATAAGCCAATTTCGCCGAATACTACCATATCGGCAGGCAGCGGCTTGTTCGTAAGCGATGAAATAACCGCCATAGCCACCGCCAAATCGGCAGCCGGCTCTGTAATTTTCAAGCCGCCGGCTATGTTCAAATAAACATCGTGCGAACTAAAATTCATACTGCAGCGGGCTTCCAAAACTGCCAAAATCATTGACAGGCGGTTAGAATCCCAGCCCACAACCGCACGCTTAGGCGTTGAATAGCCGCTTGGGCTGACCAAAGCTTGAATTTCTACCAGCAGCGGACGGGAACCTTCAATTCCTGCAAACACGCAGGAACCGGAAACATTGCCCTGACGCTCTGCTAAAAACAGCGCCGATGGATTTTCTACTTCCACTAAACCTTTATCCTGCATTTCAAACACGCCGATTTCATCAGTTGCACCGTAACGGTTTTTTACCGCACGCAAAATTCTAAAATGATGACCGCGCTCCCCTTCAAAATACAAAACCGTATCCACCATATGCTCTAATACGCGCGGTCCGGCAATTTCACCCTGCTTGGTAACATGCCCCACCAAAAACAGCACAAAGCCTTTGCGCTTGGCAAGTTTTATCAGCTCATAAGCACAGGCTCTGACCTGTCCCACGCTCCCTGGGGTAGATTCTACCTCATCAAGATACATAGTTTGAATAGAATCTATGATAACCACCGACGCATCAGTTTTTTCCAGAGTAGTAATGATGTTGCGCACATCGGTTGCACTTGCCAAATTAACCGGACTTTCTGCCAATCCCAAGCGGCTAGCACGAATACGCACTTGATCAATAGCCTCTTCGCCGGAAATATAATAGCAAGAATACTTTTCCTTTTTATTTGCCAAACCAGCGCACACCTGCAGCAGCAAAGTTGATTTGCCGATTCCGGGGTCGCCGCCCACCAAAATAACCGAGCCAGGGACTAAGCCGCCGCCGGTTACGCGGTCAATTTCTTTAATGCCAGTCTGCAAACGGGCATAAGTACTTTGTTCGCCTTTCAGCGGTACAAAATCAATAATCTTACCTTCTTTGCGCGAATTTATTTTAGAAAAACCATCAGTTTTCTGCACTTCTTCAACAATCGTATTCCATTCGCCGCAGGAATCGCATTTTCCCTGCCAGCGCGGATACGTTGCGCCGCAGTTTTGACAAACAAATAAACTAACGTTTTTCTTCGCCATGGCTTATACTTCCATCTTTATCGGACCTTGTGAGCTGCCGTGAATAAATTGCTGCAAATACGGATTCTCTGACTTGTCCATTTCTTTAACTGTTCCGGACCAAATAATTTTTCCCTGATAAAGCATGGCGATTCTATCGGCAATTTTGCGCGCCGATGCCATATCATGCGTAATAGTCAAGGTAGTAGCGCCCAAACCTCTGGCGGATTCGATAATCAAATCATTGATAACATCTGCCATAATCGGGTCAAGTCCGGTTGTCGGCTCATCAAAAAAGATGATTTCCGGACGGCTGATAATCGCCCGCGCCAAACCCACACGCTTTTGCATACCGCCGGAAAGCTCCGCCGGAGACAAATCTGCCACGTCCGGAGCCAAACCCACCTGCCGCAACACGCGGATAGCAGCCACTTTAGCTTGCTTGCGCGACTTTTCGCCTTTTTGCAGCAATCTGAAAGCCACGTTTTCCCAGACACTTAAACTGTCAAACAGCGCTGCACCCTGAAAAAGCATTCCCATTTTTTCATGAATATCTTTCTTAGCGCCGATTGTTTCTTCATCATCAATTTTAATTGACCCACAATCCGGCGTCAGCAGCCCCTGTATACATTTAATCAGAACCGATTTTCCAGTTCCGGAGCCGCCGATAACCACCAAAGATTCGCCTTTTTTAATATCCAAATCAACTCCGTCCAGCACTTTCTTTTTGCCGAACGCTTTATATAAGTTGCGAATTTCTATTTTATTATCACTCATGGCGCACCCTATTTAGAAAAGAAAATTTCTGTAATGAGATAGTTAAAAATCAAAATCAAAATAGACGAAGAAACCACGGCATTAGTTGTAGCCTCGCCCACGCCCTGCGCACCGCCTTTAGAGCGATAGCCATGATAGCAGCCCATAACCGAAATTATAAAGCCGAATACTCCTGCTTTCACCATGCCCGAAATCACATCAATCGCCTGCAGATTCTGTACAGTGGCGTTAATATAGTTTGCCGGATTAAAGTCCAATTTATAAACCCCGACCACATAGCCGCCAAAAATGCCGATTATATCGCCGAACAAAACCAAAAGCGGCATAACCACCACGCCAGCCCAAAGTCTTGGCGCCATCAAATAGCGAAACGGAATTGCCGATAAGGTGACCAAAGCATCAATCTGCTCGGTAACACGCATTGTGCCGATTTCCGCCGCCATTGCCGCGCCTATACGTCCAGCAACCATCAAGGCAGACAAAACCGGAGCCAGCTCGCGCGTCACCGAAATCAAAACCACAGTCGCTACGGCGCTTTCCGCACCGAACTTAGAAAAACCGGAATAAGTCTGAATAGCAATAACCATACCGGCAAACAAAGTTGTCAGTCCAACCACAGGCAGGGAATAAAACCCCATATTCAAAAATTGGTTTATAAATAGTTTAATATAAAACGGAGGTACGAAACAGTTATAAACAGATTTTGCCACAAAGCGGGTAAAAGCTCCCAGCTCCAGCACAAAAGAAAGCAAAGGTTTACCCAAAAGCTGCAAAAACGTTTCCATGTTTTTCTTTAGCATATTCAATTTTCCTATTCCTCAGTCAAAAGATTATTGCGCAATTTAACTATAACCTTTTCCAAAATTGTTTGGTCTTCAGCATACAAATCTATTGCAGGAATTTCAACACCTAAAATATTTTCGCACTTATTTTTTGGCAGACGCTCCAAATTTTCTTTTGTCGGCAGCAAGTTAACCACTAAACTTACTTCTGCTTTGTCAACAAATTCATAATGTGAAATTCCAACGTTTCTTATTTCCAGCAAACCTTTTATATTTTGCGGAGCTTCGCCTATAAGCCGATTTTCACGCACTTCTAAGGCAACAACATCATCGGCAACCAGCACCGCGCCTTTATTTTCTATAAATTTCAGCGCCAGCTCTGATTTGCCGCTGCCGGATTTTCCCCTAAACAAAATTCCCTTGTTGCGCCACAGCACAAAAGAGGCGTGAACTGTGTATAAATCAGACATTGGTCAACCGCTTTTGTTTATTTTCATCATTTGTAGAAATGGTTATCTTACGTCCGTCATCAGTCATTTCTATTTGCACATTCCACATATTGCGCGGAGAAAAAGAGCCCATTCTTTCAGACCATTCCACCAAACTGACGCCGGAATAAAATGCCTCTTCCACGCCCAGCTCAAAAATTTCCGCCGGATTTTCCAAACGATACAAATCATAATGATAAATATCAAACGCCGGAGCACTGTATGTTTGCAGCAATGTAAAAGTCGGGCTTGGAACTTCGCCTGCGCCAGTAAGTTTTTTAATAAATGCACGGGCAAACACGCTTTTTCCCGCGCCCAAAGTGCCATTAAGCGCCCAAACATCGCCCTGTTTGCTGATTGCCGCCAATTTTTCAGCCAAAGCTATAGTATCATCTTCGCTATGAGAAACAAAAACTTTTTCCATTAAAACCACCCGTCAAAATTAAACCAACTAGAACTTTTTTCTTGAGCTTTTGCTGCAGCTTCTGCTTGTTTTGACTGCAGTTTGCGCCAATCGCTCGGTCTATAAAAACGCCCGCGCCACAAACCTTTGGACTCAGCACGAGCTTGCTTTTCATACGGCACATAAACACTGGTGTTTTTAGTATAAGCCACCGCCCAGCCTGCGTCTACAACCGCTGCAGCTACATCATATTGCCCTAAAAAACAAACACCGGTCGCCCGATGTTGCACTATATTTCCCAAAATATGACATTTAACTTCACGACCGTTCAGCCAATTTTGCAGCCAGGTAATTGCCTTATGCCCGCAAGAATAGGATAATCCGTGTGAATCCGAACAAGTTTGATTAGGATTCGGTGCATCAGCCCCCAGCAATTTAATATTTATGCCTTTTACGCGCAGCACACTGCCAGTAATCACCCTCGGCACTCCTGTAACCGCGGGATAATCCAGCGGATTAAAATTGCTTATCTGCGTTGGTTCAGATTCGTTTTTTCCAAATATGCTGGAAATTTTCGAAAAAAAGCCGCCCTTTTCTACCGGTTCGCCGCTGGCAGAGCCGTTTGCGGCAGCTTGTTCTAATTCGGCAAGCTTTTGCTCGTCAGAATTGCTGTCCAGTGAATATCCCGCTGGCATTTCATTTTCGCTGAAAGCCTGCTGAACCATTTTGCCGCTAGCGCTGTCCGAGCCGACAATTCCCAAACAATACAAAATAAACAGCACCACCGCGCCGATAATTGCAAAAGAAAAGAAAAAGCTGACCGTCGACCACATAATTTTGAATAAAATGTACAAAACCACAAATGCAATTACTACACTGACAAACCCCATTCCCTGCAGTGACGTATTATCGCTTTGCGTGCCGGCGCCGCCATAATACATCAAAGCGGCAAACAATAAGCACAAAAACACTTTTTTTACAAAAAACATAGGCAAAATCCTTATAATAACTTGCTGTATTAGAACATAGTTTTTACACTTATGCAAGCTATTTATAAAGTTTTGGCAGCGGCTCAGTTTCACTTTTTTGTTTTTGCACGCTTTCCGCCTGCTTGATTGTTTGTAAAATTACTTTTTCATCAATATGTTCTTCTTTGCCGCCATACAGAATATTATTCAGTTTTTGCAGCTGCTCGTCAAATTTTGGTTCAGAAACCGCTTGAGCCACATCTTCCAAATTGTTGACATTTTGAGTTTTATAGTTTTGCTGTCCCCAAAGCACTAAATTATCACGCAGTGCACGATAATCTTTGTCTGCAAAATTTTTATGCAGAACAGAGGCTGTATTATGGCTTTTAACCTCTTTTTCGCATATTTTTTCTGAACTGCGCCGCAAAAGCAGACTGCATAACGCTCCCAAAATAAAAGCGCCGATAACTAAAGCCAAAACATTTTCTTTGGAAAATCCGCCTTTCTCTGCCGGCTGGCTTTCATTTTTTTCTGCTGGTTGCCGGCTTATATTTTGTTCCTGCTTATCTGCATTTATATTTTGTTCATTTTGCAGATTATCAGCCGCAGCTCCGCCTTCAACAAAAACTTTTTCGGCTGGAATAACGGCTGTTTCTGCTTTGCCGGTTTTAACATTAAACCAATTTATTTTAATTTCCGGCAAAACCTGCTCACCGCCTTTTTGCGGAATATACACCACGCGGTTTATAGATTGAGCCACAACTTTATCATCATATATTTTAGCCTCTAATTCAGGATTTTCCGGATAAATCTTAAAACTTTCATTATCAGCAAAATCCAGCTCAGGTAGCTGAGTTTCCGCCACTCCGACGGCTAAAACAGCTATCTGCCGCGATACGGTTTCCCCAACCTTAAACAGCGGCTTTTTCTCATTCCAAAAGGCTTTAGCCTTCACCGCCTCCGCTGGCAGCCACCAGCCGTTTTCCCTTGCCGGCAGCACGTCGATTTTCACCGGTTTAGTATATAATTCCACCGGTTTTTGTGTGCCGAACATCTCGTCAAAATCCACATTCATCAGCTGAAACAAGCTGTTTACCCCTTGATGCAGCAATGGATGATTTTTTGCTTTGTCAAAACCCATATAAAAACCATTCACTTTTACTGCTGGAATTTCCTGCGGTCCGCTTTTCTGCGGAAACAGCGCATAGTAAAATTTCACAACCCGTTCGCCGTTTTGCTGTGTTATTTCCGGCTTTTTCAAGGTCTTGACTATCCAATCTTCAGCATTAACGAATTTAGGCTCTTCGGTCAACTGCAGCCCAACCTTATCTTTCAGTGTCAGCACCGCGTTAATTTCCTGCTGAACATATGTTTTTTGAGCGCTTACAGCTAAATCAACGCTGAATTTATTTGCTTCCGCCAGCTGATTATCATTTTGAATATTACCGTTTTTCTTTGCCGAAACGCTGATATTGCTCCCCGCTGGCAGCACCTTAATTTTCAGCGGTTTGCTGCTGTATGAGCCAATGCTGACAGCCGGAATTTCCAACTCTCCCTCATATTTCGGCATCAGCCCGATATCCCAATCCGTCTGTTCAGAGCTTTTACCATTGATATAGCTTATCTGCGATGAGCTTGAAGTAGAATAAATACTAAAATCTTTTTGCAAAACACTCAAATCCGGCTGCATAGAGCTGCCGTTCTTACCGTCAAATGACAAATTAAGGTTAAAAACTTCTCCCTGCGGTACGGTTGTATTGTCTACCGATGCCGTCAAGGCTTCGGCATTAACAGCTGATATTTTCATAAGCGCCAAAGCGCAAACCAACACTAACTTTTTCATATTAACCTCGCTTTACTTTTCATATCTTCTTTTAGCATATTCTTTTTGAATCAACGCTCGCAGTAAACCGCCTTTATCATCAGGAATCTGTCTGAATTTCTGCAATTTAGCACGCATTTTTTCTTGCGCTTCCGGTGATTGTTTATCATTCACCCCAATAGCCTGCTGCTGTTGCTCTTCGCCTTTTTTATCTTCCCCTGCTTGTTGATGAACATTAGCCTCGTTTTCTTTATCAGATTTTTTATCCGGTTTATTGCTTTCCGGCTGCCGAGCTTCATTGTTTTTTTGTTCATCTTCTGTTTGCTGAGCCTTGTCCTGTTTTTCAGAACCTTGCTGACTGTCAGCCTGCGGTTGGTTGTCACCGTCAGCTTTTGTTTGCTGTCCGCTCTGCTGTTTTTGCTGTTCGCCGTTTTCTTGTTGCTCTTGTTTATTTTGCTCCTGCTTTTCATCGGCTTGCTGCTGATTAGCATCATTTTGCGCAGACTGTTGTTGCTTTTGCTGTTCCTTATTCTGTTGCTCTTGATTCTGCTTGTCTTGTTTTTGCTGTTGATTTTGCTGCTGCTTTTGTTTTTTCAAATATTCCAAATTAAACTTTGCATCGGGAAAATCTGCTTGTTTTTGCAAAGCCTCTTCATATTTTTTTATAGCCTCGTCGATTTTTCCGCCTTTTGCCAAAGCGTTGCCTTGGTTATACAGCGAAACAGCATCATCATTTTGCGCATATTTTTCATATGCATCTTGATAGTTTCCGTTTTTATACTCGGCTGCGGCTTTCCATTGCAAATCCGTAAATTTTTCTGCCGCCGCCGCATAATTTTGCTTGTAAAATTCCCGCATTGCCTCTTGATTGTCATTCAAAAACCAACCGGCATACGCATTTGTTCCAAACAGCAGACAAAGCAGCAACACTGCTACACCCTTGCGGAAACACCCCAGCAATAGCAGCGCCGGAATCCACAGCAAATACCAGCCCATATCTTCCCAAACCGTTTGCATATTTTTACTTTGTTTAATTTCTTTTGCCGTTATGTCGTTGATTTTTTTAATCAGCGGAGCATAACTCTGATTATATTTCAAAAACACTCCTTGCCCTTTTTCGGCAACCATTTCCAGTTTTTCTACCGCTTTAGCGCTGACATTGATTATATTCACCTCAAATCCCTGCTCTGCCGCCTTAGCCGCTGCCGTCAGCGCCGCATCAAAGCGTTCTCCCACATTTGAAGTAATCACAATCAAATTGCCGCTCGGCACTCCGCTCTCCTGCATACGAGAAACCGCAAAATCAATAGCCCTATCCAAACGGTCGCCATCTTCCGGCATAATATTCATCTGCAGCGCCGGCAGCATATTGTCAATAATTGAAACATCTTCCACCAGCGGAGTAACCATAAACGGCTCTTTGCTATACACAATCAATCCGCTTTCCGTATTGTTCAAAGCCTTTGTTAAATCTTTAATGACATATTTTGCACGTTCAATCCGGCTGGGCGAAACATCTTTATTCCACATTTCTCCCGACATATTCAGCAGAATCATCACCGGATTTTCCACGCTCAGTGCCGGCTGTTCTTTTTTTATCCAGGTCGGACCGGCTAATGCCAGCACCAAAAACAAAGAAATCAGCGCCAGCAGCAAAGAACTGAATTTTGTTTTTTTGAGTTTTTCGTTCTTCACCAGCAAAAAATCCAGCAAATTTTCATCGCATACTTTCCGCCATGCCGATTGCGCCGCTGTTTGGCGATAAGCCATAACATAAATCAGCAGCGGAAGAAACAGCCCGATAAGCCACCATGGGCGTAAAAAATGGAAATCCTGCAACCAAGCCATTTTATTTAACCTTTCTTGAAACAATCAGCCACAGTACAAACAAAAGCAACGCCGCAGCCGCCGGAACCGGATATAATTCCTTAACTTCCTGCACATAGCGTCCATCGGCAGCCCGCGGCTCAAGCTTGTCTATTCTATCATATATCTGCACCAAAGAATTAACATCTTTAGCTCTGAAATAATTGCCTTGCGTTTCTTTTGCCAGCGCCTTCAAGCTCTTTTCATCCAAGCCTTTGTCCACTGGTATACTGAACAGCCCGCCGAAAAATACTTCATTATCGCTGCCAGCACCGATGGTATAAATTTTAACGCCTTCTTCTTTTGCCAAAACTATAGCCTGCGGCAGTGACAAACTGCCGTCATTATTTTCACCATCCGTCAGCAAAATAATTACCTTATTTTCAGGCTTTCCGGCGGATTCTGCCAAATTTTTCAGCGCCACGCCGACGGCATCGCCGATAGATGTTGAATTTCCAGCCATACCAGCATCGGCTGTCTGCAGCATTTCTTTTACCGATTGCTTGTCATAGGTCAGCGGCGCTTGCAAATATGCTCTGGTACCAAACAAAACCAAACCGATTCTATCGGCTGTCCGTCTGTCTATAAAATCCGACACGACGCTTTTTACCGCTGTCAAACGGCTGTACATTTTCTTTTGATATTCAAAATCTTCTTCGCTCATAGAATTTGAAATATCCACGACCAGCAAAATATCCCGCCCTTCGTTTTTAATCGGTATTGGTTTTCCAGCCCATTGCGGACGGCACAAGGCAAAAACCAGCAAACACCATGCCGTCAGTAATAAGACTCCGCGGATTCCTGCGACAATTTTCGGACTTATAAGTGCATTATTTCCACTTTGCGTCTGAATTTGCTTAATATCTGCCAAAAATGGAATTTTCAAAGCTTCGCCGTATGTTCTTTTTAATGCCGGTAGCAAAAAATAAACCGCCAAAGGCAGCAACAGCAGCCACGCCGCCTCGGAACATGCAAAATGATTTATTATCATAGATTTGCTCCTATCCACCCAAGGCAAAACTTTCGCAATTCTGCCACATTATCAGCCGCAAACAAGGCGCTATCAGCCGGAGCATACGGAGCGTCAACCAGCAAATCAGCCGTTTCCGAACTCAATTTATTTTTGGAGTGTTCATTCAAAAAATTAACCCAATTCTGTCCGGCATATGCCACTGCTTCTGGATAGCGGCTCACACAGATTCGCCGCAGCAGTTCCGACATAAAAACCGCCGCTTTTGCCGTATTTTCCGCTCCGTTTTTTTGCAGCAGATAGCGGGCGTAAATTTTTTTGCTGTTTTTTCTAAGCCACAGCACAATTTTCACTAAAGCAAAAATCAGCAGAACCGCAGCCAACACAGCCCACCAGCCATACGCCAGCGGCAAAAAAGAAACTCCATTTTCAGGCAAATGTATATCTTTCAATTCGGGTAAATTATTCATCTCCAAACCTCTCCCTTATGCTATATAAATTTAAGTTTTATCGCGGCAAATATCAAGTGTCAGATAAAGATTTGCCACAGCTAAGGTTTTATTTTCTTTTCGGTTTGCGTGAAATCTGCCGCACCAGCTGTAAAGATTTTGCTGCCGCCTCTTGTTCAGCCTGTATTTTTCTAAGCGGGCGAGCCGTCGGATATACCGGCTTTTGTTTGCTGTTTACAGTTGTACTTTTTTCTTCTTCCGCCGCTTTATTTATTGTTTTTCCGGCAAAAATATCTTCTTTTTGCGGAATTGAAACACCTTTTTTATTAGAGATAACCTCAACAGGTTTCACATCAGCGCTGCTGCTTACAGCCTTTTCTTCCGATTTATTTTTTTCATTTTCTACTGCCTTCGGCTGCACTACTTCCGCTTTTGTTTTGTCATCTTTGTTTTCAGCTTTATTTTCGGCTGCGTTATTTTTTTGCATTTTCTGCAATTCTGCATTTTTTTCTACAGCTTTGGTTTTAGCCTCTAAAGCTTCTTTTTTCTTTTCGGTGGCAGCCAGCTCCGTAGCTTTGATATTGTCAACCTTTTTCACGATTCGCTTAAACTCTGCCAGCTGTGTTCCCGTCAAATCATTGCCGGTTGCCACTTTAGCTTTAAGCGGGTCGATTCGCTGCCCTTTGCGCAAAATTTCAAAGTGCAGATGTGGTCCGGTAGAACGCCCCGTACTGCCGACATAGCCGATAATTTGACCTTTTTTCACTCTAACCCCTGGTTTCATACCGTTAGCAAACTTCTGCATGTGTCCGTATGCGGTTTCATATTCCGAGTTATGGCGGATTTTGATAAAGTTGCCGTAACCGTTCACATAGCGCGCCATTTCAATTGTTCCGGCGCCGCTGGCATAAATAGCCGTTCCGCGCGGAGCGGCATAGTCCACACCGCTGTGGAATTTTGTGGTTTTATAAATCGGATGGCGGCGATAGCCGAACAAAGAAGAAATGCGGGCGTTGCGCATAGCCATCGGCTTTTTATCCAAACCGGTCTTTTTAGCTCCGCCTTTTTCATCATAATAATCCGCCGAACCGCCACGCGGCTTATAGCGATAAAGCTTATAAGTTTTGCCGCTGACCGTAAATGAGGCAAAAATTATGTCTCCAACGCTGACCACATCGCCGTTTGCTGTTTTATTAACTTCATACTTAACATTAAAAGTATCGCCTTTTTTAACATCGCGTCTAAAGTCAATCAAATGTGCAAACATCTGCGTAACACGTCCGCAAAGTTTATACGGAACACCAGATTTATTAAGCGAAGCGCTGACATTGCCGGCAACTTTGCCTTTTATGTCTTTAACTTCATAAACAAACTCTTCCTGTTCCACGCGTGCTTCAAATTGGTCGTATTCGTTAATTTGCAAAATATAGCGGGTGCCGCGCACTGGCTCAATTACCAATGTATCGAGCGCTTCCAAAGATTTTGACTGCACGTCGAAAGTTGCGGTCAGCTCAATATGCTGACCGGCTTTTAAATTACGTGCGTCATAAACTTTTTTCAATGTGGCATAAGCTTCGTTAGCGCTTTTATTTTCCATTCCCAAATTAGTCAAAATACCAATAAAGTTATCCCCAGGATTCACCACAATCACGCGGCGTTCTTTTTGATAAATTCCATCAAAGCTTCCGGCTTGTTCAAACATTTTTGGTTTTGGCTGAATTGGCATAACCACGCTTTTTTTACCGTTTTGGCTAATTCGATATTTTTTCACCAGCACGGCATCGTCGCTTAGTAATTTTATATTATTCACTTGGGCATACAAAACATTAAACGGATTGTCTTTAGCATCATTAAATGCCGGAGTCATCACATCATTGCTAAAATCATATGTATCGTCAGCTTCTTGCTGTTTAGCAACTGGCTCGCTGCCTTTGTTCAGCATAGAAACAAACAAAGCGCAGGTCACAGCCACGGCATATCCTGCAAGCAGAATAGTTTCAATCCGGCGGCGGTACACTTTTTTTCTTAAATTTGTAAATTCTGGCATATCCGTTCCAATTCAACAATGCTGAAATGATGATATATTTTAGCCATCAATGCAAGTAGATAAATGGAGTTATACCAACAAAAACTGCGGTTTTTCCACAAGATATATTTTTTTTGCAAAAAAGTAAAAAAAGTTCTTGCAATCTAAAAATTTATCCTATATAAAAGCTCTTGTCGTTGGGGGCGTAGTTCAGTTGGTTAGAATGCATGCCTGTCACGCATGAGGTCGCGAGTTCGAGCCTCGTCGCTCCCGCCAATAAGAAACCTTGTTGAAAAACAAGGTTTCTTTTTTTGTATGTTGGTTGGCTCGAACGAGCGACCTCGGTTTAACTCATATTTCATTTTCTAACGCAGCTTTCCTTCCAACAAAAACTAAAAATTTGTGTATTACGCTAAAAATGCTTGCGTTTACGGCTGATATTTTTTAAAATTACCGCCAGTTAACAACTTATATATAAAGGAGAAAAAATATGAAAAAATTGTTGGTTTTAGCTGTTGCCGCTGTTTTAGCCGCTGGTGCTGCCGAAGCAAAAATTGATTTGGTTTCTGCCGCTCAACAAGC